>CAZIBT010000020.1:0-11216 GCA_964537435.1 uncultured Nautiliales bacterium
ATATTGATAATTGTATTTTTAGTATTATTTGGTGCATTGGTTTTGACAATGTATGGGTATTTGAAAAATATTAATCTTGTGAGAAAAAATATTAATTCTCTAATAGAGTTTTTTGAAGAAAACATTGCAAAAGGCAGATATGTTTTTATAAAAACTTCTATGAATTTTGAAGAGTTTGAAAAATTGAAAGAAAAAATCAATTATGCAATAAATAAAATTAAATTTTACAGACAAAAAACTATTGAGAGATTTTATTATAATCAATTAACAGAACTTCCTAATTTATATAAACTTAAAGAAGATATTAAAAAAATCAAAAAACCTTTGGCGATAATAAATATTAATGATTTCAAAACAATCAATAACACTTTTGGATTTGATGTAGGCAATTTACTAATATTTGCAGTTGCAACAGAATTAAAAAAATACCAAACTCCACTTTATCATTTGAATATTGATGAATTTGCATTTTTTTTAAAAAGTGAAGATGAGGAGTATAACAAAATATATATGGAAAAATTTTTAGATAAACTTAAAAAAACATATTATATTAACGAAAATGAAATAACCATCTCTTTTAGATGCGGAATCAGTAAAGTAGGAGATTATATTCTAAATGCTGATATGGCAATAGAATATGCCAAGCAAAAAAGAAAAGAGTGCATGTTTTTCTGTGATATAAAAGATGAAATTGCAAAAATGAAACAAAATGCTTTGATGCTTACAAAAATATCAAATGCAATAAAAAACAAGCTGTTTGAAGTCTATTATCAACCTATTATTGATAATAAAACACAAAAAATTTATAAATATGAGGCATTAATCAGAATGAGGGATGAGGAAGGAAACTTATATACTCCTGATAAATTTTTGGAACTCTCAAAAAGAGCAAATATATATCCTAAAATTACAAAGATTATAATTGATAAAGTTTGTGAAAAAATAAAACAAAAACCTTTTTATGTTTCTATTAATCTGGATATTTTGGATTTTGAAAATGATGAGATTAAAAATTATATTCTTGAAAAATTAAAATTTGAAAAATTCAAACAACATATAAGTTTTGAACTTTTAGAAACATCGGATTTAACTGAAAATGAAGAAGTTATAAAATTTATAAAAATTTTAAAACAAAATGGAAGTAAAATATTAATAGACGATTTTGGAAGCGGATTTTCAAATTTTAGTTATATTTTTAGATTCAATATTGATGGTATTAAAATTGACGCAACTTTAATAAAAGATATTTTAATTGATAAATTTGCGCAGGATTTGGTAATGTCTATTGTGGAATTCGCCAAAAAAAGAAATATTATTACTATTGCCGAATATGTAGCAAACAAAGAAATTTATGAATTTGTTAAAAATATAGGCATTGATTATTCACAAGGGTATTATTTCTCACCTCCCAAACCTGATATTGACTAAGGAAAAGAAAGGAAAAAAATGAAAATAGCACTCGCTAGTTCTAATAAAGGTAAGATAAAAGAAATAAAAAAGATTTTAGAAGGTTTTTATATTGTCCCATACAATGATTTAATAAAACCTTTTGAAATAGAAGAAAACGGCAAAACTTTTAGGGAAAATGCTATTATTAAAGCAAAAGCAGTGCATAAAAAACTTCCTGAATATATTGTCTTGGCAGATGATAGTGGAATAAGTGTCCCAACTCTTAATTACGAACCGGGTATATTTTCTGCTAGATATGCAGGTGAGAAGGCAAATGATAAAGATAATCTAAATAAACTCATAAATGAGCTAAAAAAAAGAGATATTAAAAAAACACCTGCCTTTTATACAGCGGCAATCGCTTTGGCAACACCTTATGGAATTTTCACAACGCATGGGATTATGAGAGGATATGTAATAGATGAAGCGAAAGGTGATAAAGGTTTCGGATATGATCCAATATTTATTCCCAAAGGATTTAAACACACGCTTGGCGAACTTGATGAAGAAATCAAAAACAAAATTTCCCACCGCACAAAAGCTCTTGAATTAGCAAAAATTATTATAAAAACAATCTCTAAATAAATTTTTACATTATTTTATGAAGCATATTTCCCACCCTCATCCATTGCTCCAATTTTTCCCATTCATCATTTTCAATCATTTTTTTCGCTTTTTTTAGCTCGTTTTCAAAAGATTCAATAGAATCAAGCAAATTTTTTTTATTTTCTTTAAAAATATCATTCCACATATGTGGATTACTTTTTGCAAGTCTGCTCATATCTTTAAATCCACCTGCAGCTAGGGTTACTATATGCTCTTTATCTTCTTGATTTAAAACAGCATTTGCAAGGGAAAATGAGACAATATGTGGCATATGTGAAATAAAGGCTGCGTGTCTGTCGTGCTCGTTGGCATCCATATATTTTATTTTCATTTTTAAAAATTTAAATATATTTTCAGCCACTTTTAATTGGTAGTTTCCGCTCTCTTCTTTATTGCAAACAACCATTATTTTATTTTTATACAAATCTTCAATTGCTGCAGTAGGACCTGAATATTCGGTGCCAGCCATAGGATGTGATGCAACCAAATTTTTTCTAATATTTTTAGGGCATTCTTCAATTATGGTTTTTTTAGTAGAACCAAAATCAATTATTGTAAGTTTTTTATTTAATTTAAGTAAAGAAATTTCTTTCAAAGAGGATATAATTCCTCTAATAGGTATTGCAAGAATTAAAACATCAATTTTTTCAATATCTTTAAAATCTCCTATTTCATCAACAAGTCCTAGCTTTAAAGCTTCTTTTTTATGTTCTAAGTTATGATCTATGCCTATAATTTTATTAAAATATCCTTTAGTAGCAAGAGCAAAACTCCCGCCCATTAATCCAAGACCTACAATACAACAAACCATTTTTTCTCTTTTTTTGAAAAATTATATCACAAATTACGTTATAATTTTAACTAAAATCATTTAAGGATTAAAATGAAAAAAGCAATATATTTTGTGCCTTTATTAGTTTTTGCAAATCAAATTCGGCATATTGATTTCAAAGGCTTAATACATATTTCACCTGTTACAGCCGATGCTATTATCAAAATTGCCCCGGGAGAAGAATATAATTTATCAAAAATAGATAAAAGCATAAAAGCACTTTATAATACAGGATATTTCAAAACAATAAAAGTTGATTATTCCAATAACACACTCACATTTATATGCCTTGAAAAACCAACAATCTCCAAAATTGACACATATAATTTATCAGATGAGCTTAAAAAACTTTTAAAAAAACAAAATCTTATGCCTAAAAAAGGTAACCTTTTAAATGAAGAAAAACTAAAGGAGTTAAATCAATTTATCCAAAGCTATTATCTGGCCAAAGGATATTTCGATAGTGTTGTAGAAATAAAAAAAATACCTCTTAACAATACAAAAATAAAACTAGTAATAACCGTAAACAAAGGTAAAAAAGTAGATATAAGAAATGTCAATTTCTATGGAGCTAAATTACCAAAAAGCGAACTTGAAGACCAGATAGAAAACAGGGAAAAAACATTTTGGAGCTGGTTGCCTTTTGCAAACAGCGGAGAGCTGAAAATTTATAAATTATATGAAGATAAGCGAAATTTACAAAATTTTTATTATAATTTAGGATATATGGATGCCAAAGTTTCTTTTCCTCTCGCAAAAGCAAATCTTGATTCATATTTTGCCGATATTGATTATAAAATTTATGAAGGTCCTAGATATATTGTCAAAAAAATAACTATTAATTATCCAAAAAACATAAAAGTTAAACTTCCTGAATTTAAATTGAAAACAGGCAAATATTTTAATGCCTCAGCTTTAAGAAAAGATATTGAAGATATAAAGCATGCTTTTCAAAATGTAGGATATGCATATGCAAAGGTTTATCCGCAAATAAAAAAGAAAGGACATTTTGCTTATATTACTTATGATGTTTTCCCAGGAGAAATTGTTTATATCAGAAAAGTTATTATTTCAGGTAACACAAAAACACTTGATAGGGTTGTAAGAAGAAATATTTATCTTGCACCTGGAGAAAAATATTCATATCAAAACATTCAAGATAGCAAATATTCTCTTCAAAGAACAGGTTATCTTGAAGATGTAAAAATCAAAGAAAAAAAAATTTCAAATAATCAAATAGATTTGATAGTTAAAGTAAAAGAAGGCCTTAGTGGTTCTTTAAGAGCAGGATTAAGTTATGGAAGTTATACAAAAATAGGTTTTACAATCAATTTAACCGAAAAAAATGTATTTGGAGGAGGACAGCAAATTTCTGTGAATGCCGATGTAAATGCAAAAAGCAAAAGCTATTCCCTCTCTTTATTTAACCCAAGAGTATTCGATACCAAATATTCTTTAAGCGCTTCTATTTTTAATACCGAATTCGAAGGAATTTCATATACTTCAAAAGAAAGAGGCTTTACTTTGGGAGTGGGGAAAAAACTTACAAGAAATTTAAGCGCTTCTTTAACTTACGGATATGAAAAAGTAGAACTGAGTGATTATGATTCTACGCTTGATGTAAAACCTACAAGCACCAAAAGTTATATTGTTGGAGGTTTGAGTTATGATTCAACAGACAATTATTATTTCCCAACAACCGGACAAAAAGCCGCAGTTTCAATGGAATTTGCAGGTTTAGGAGGAGATGAAAAATATATCAAAACACTTGGAAGTTATAAAATATTTTATCCTTTAACAAATAAAACATACAAAACGATAGCGGTTTTAAAATATAGAATTAAAGGTGGAATTATTGACAAAATAGGATATCTTCCAATTAATGAAAAATTTTATTTGGGAGGTCCTTCAACAATAAGAGGATTTAGTTCATATTCAATTTCACCAAAAGATTCATACGGGAATGAAATAGGAGGAAAATACGAATTTATAACGGGTCCTGAAATTTCAACTCCAATAAATATAAAAAATAAAATGTGGCTCTCAGGATTTATTGATTATGGCGCAATAGGAGAAAATTCTTTAAGTATTACCAGAAGTTCATACGGAGCGGAATTTGACTGGATAACACCTATGGGACCGCTTTCATTCATTTGGGCATTTCCTATAAAAAGCAAATCTGATGATGATTTACAAAGATTTGAATTTAATATAGGAACTTCTTTTTAAATAATTTCAAGTTTAAAAAATAGCTCTTTATTTTTAATTTTTTCTTTTGCCAAATATAAATTCTCACCCTTAATAATTATTTTCCCATTTTCTTTTTTTATATTTAATTTAGGTTTTGAAAGAGTTGTGTTTAATGTTTTTGTAACCCAAAAAATATCGCAAAATTTTTCTATTAGCTCTTTTCTTGGAAGTAAATCTTTATATTTTTCATAATCTTTATTTTTTATCTTCTTTTTTTTGTAAAAACGAATTATTTTTGAAATCAACAACCTGTCCTTATGACTAAAACCATAATGAAGAGAATTAAGCAAAATATAATCGGTATGCTTATGGGCTTTATAATAATCAATAAGCTCACCCGCTCTTGAAAGTGTTATAGCATAAGAGAGATGTTTTTTATATTTTTCGTTTAAATTATACTCTTTTTTTAATAAATCAAAAATTTCCAAAGCAATTTTTTTTTCGTATGAAGCCTGTTTTGTGTCTATATTGTAAACATCTATAATTGTTCTAAGAGATGGATTAAAATTTTCAGGAAACCTGAAATTATGCCCTCTTAGTAAATCTGATAAAAACACACCTTCTCTAACGCCAACACCGCTTGTTATTATTTTTTCAGCTTTTAAATATTTTATGGTTTCTATAAAAATAAGAGTTCCGGGCCTAATAACATCAAGTCTTTCTGGTTTTATACCTATATTTAAAAGCTCTTTATCGCTCATATTGATAATTTGCTCTAAAAATTTTATCTGCTCTTTAATTTCATAAGTAAACCCGTGTAAAATATCAAGTGGATATTTTGTTTTTTTCATAATTACCTGAGAAAGAGCCCTTATTGTTCCCCCTATTCCGAAAACATTTTTATGAGTAAAATTCTTATTGAGTTTTTTTAGCTCTTTTTTTATATATTTTCTAGCTCCCTCAATATCGCCCTTATCGAAAAAAAGCTCTTTTATACGCACAGTTCCAAGTTTTAAAGTGAAAGTATCTTCAACTTTTCTATTAACAATCAAAGAAAGTTCATTTGACCCGCCGCCTATATCCACACTAATACCATTTTTTTCAAAAAGCAAATTAGCAGCACTCACTCCTCCAAAAAACGCCTCTTTTTCGCCATCAATTACTTTTATATTTAAATTAAGCTCTTTTTTAACACGCAAAAGAAATTTATTTTTATTAGGAGCGTCTCTAACAGCTGAAGTAGCAACGCACAATATTTTTCTGACTTTTAAAGATTTTGCGATTAAGAGATATTCCTTAAGTGCCTTTATTGCTCTCTCAATTGCAAAATCTTGAAGCTCGCCATTATGTTCATATGCTCCTTCACTAATTCTGACTTTACTTTTTTCTTCTTTAAGTAAATAAAAGCCAAAACGGCTTGTTTTTTTAAAAACGGCCATTCTGACGGAATTTGAGCCAATATCAATTACCGCCGTTACTTTTGCCATTACTCCTCTTCTTTATGTATAAACTCTGCTTTTAATTTTAATTCTTTTGCACTTTCAACATTATCAGGATCAGGAACAATAGCATCCACAGGACACACAGGAACACATTGAGGCTCTCCTCCATATTCTATACATTCTGTACAAAGGTCCGGATCAATTTCATAAATAGGATCACCCGGCTCAATCGCTCCATTTGGACACTCTTCAAGACATGCATCACAAGCAATGCACTCATCTATAATTTTTAAAGACATGTTACTCCTTTGGATAACAAAATTTATAGCCTCTTCGGCGAATGGTTTGAATTGTATCAATTTTAAAAATTTTGTCAACCTTTTGGCGAATTTGATTAACTGCAACTTCTATTACATTAGGAGTAACAAGCTCAGGTTCTTCCCATATCGCATCAAGCAGCTGCTCTTTTGAAATAACTTGATTTGGATATCTCGCTAAGTGCATAAACACTTCAAATGCTTTTCCTTTCAAATAAGTTTCTTTATCGTTATAAATAATTTTTTCTTCATCTTTTACTATAATCAAATCTTTTATTTTTATCTGAGATTCTTTGCCTCCTCTTAAAGCCACATTTATTCTGGTAATTAGTAAATCAAAATTAATAGGCTTTCTTATAAAATCATCGGCACCCATTTTAAGTGTTTTTATTTCTGTATCAATTGAAAAATCATCAGATATTACAACTATTTTAATCAAAGGATACATTGTTTTTGCATAATCTATAAATTTAAATACTTTACTTACTCCAAAATTCAAATCAACAATTATCAAATTATGGTGTCTTATTTCTAGAAAATATTTTGCATCTTCTATAGTAAACGCTTCATCACTTTTATATCCATTTTCTTTTAAAGATTTTTTTATAAGCTCATTTAACGTTTCATCTTTTTCAACAATTAAAAGTCGCATCATTTCTCCTTTAAGGATGCAAAAATATATTTATTATAACAAAATTTAAAATTTTCTTAAAATTTCAACTCCTACTAAAGCATTTTTTAAAATTTCCGGTTTTTTTACAGATAAATAAAGCATTCTCATTTGTGCAAATTCTTTTTTTAATTGTTTTTCAATTTCATCAATCGCATCTTCCACAAGCAAAAATTTTCCGTTTTGTATAGTATCTTGAACAATATCACAAACTTTTGCATAATCTATATAATTTTTTTTATCTTCATATTCGATTTTCAAATTAACAACTATTAACTGCTCCTCACTTCTTTCTTCTTCTAAAAGCCCTAAAATCGCCTTAAATGTCAAATCTTCTATCACAATAGTATACATTCCTTCTCCCTTTTCAATTCATCAAACTACTCTCTTTTCTTGCCCGGTTATAAGCCTATAAATATTTTCCTTATGTTTGTAAACAATTACAAAAGCTATTATCCAAAGAGGTGCATGCGATTCAATACTAGGATGTGGATAAAGAATATATGCACTGAAAATTCCGACCAATATTCCGGTTAAAGAGCTAAGAGATGAAATTTTAATAGTTTTTGCCATAATAAACCATACTATTATTCCTACCAAAACGGCATAAGGAATTAAAACAAGTAACGCTCCAGCTGTAGTTGCAACACCCTTTCCCCCTTCGAATTTCAAAAATGGAGAAAAACAGTGTCCTATTACGACCAATACGGCAAGCGTCCAAAGCGTAGCATCGCAAACTCCTACAAATTTTGCAATTAAAATAACAAAAGCACCCTTAAAAGCATCCAAAAAAAGTGTAAGTGCTGCTAAAATTTTTGCTTTTTTAGGATCTATTTCTTTTAAAACTCTTAAAACATTTGTAGCCCCAATATTTCCACTGCCATGCTCTTTAATATTAATCCCTGCAAAATATTTGGCTATAATATATCCAAAAGGAATTCCACCTATTAAATAAGCAAGTAAATACCATTCTAAATTATTCATCAATTTCCTTTTTTATGAAATTATAATATAATTTAAAAAAACACTTTAAAGGTTTGAAATGATTAAAGAAATAAAATCTTTACTTAAAAAGCATAATATAACCTTAGCGGCACATTATTATGAAAAGGATGAAATATTCGATATTGCCGATTTAACAGGGGATAGCTTAGAACTTGCAAAAAAAACAACTAAATTAAAAAATCCTCTAATTTTTTGCGGTGTGAGTTTTATGGGAGAAAGCGCAAAAATACTAAATCCTTCTATTCCTGTTTTTATGCCTAGTCTTGCAAATTGTTCTATGGCTAGAATGGCAGAGGAAAAAAAGATAAAACAAGACATAGAGCTTTTAAAAAGCGAAAAAATAGATTTTATTCCTATTTGCTATGTAAATTCATCAGCTAAAATCAAAGCCATAGTAGGAAAATTAGGCGGAAGTATATGCACAAGTTCTAGTGCTGAAAAAATAGTAAAATGGGCGCTTAAGCAAAATAAAAAAATTTACTTTTTACCTGATAAAAACCTTGGAACAAATACCGCCAAAAAGCTAGGATTAAAAGCCTCAATAATAAGAGATGAAAACTGGCAAAAAGCCGATATAATCTGTTTTAATGGGCATTGTTCGGTTCATCAGCTTTTTATGCCAGAGCATATTGAATTTTATAAAGACAAATTTCCAGATATAAAAATCGTTGCCCATCCCGAATGTGCCCCAGAAGTTTGTGAAAAAGCCGATTTTGTAGGTTCTACTTCTCAGATATTAAATTATGTAAAAAATCATCCAAATGAAAAAATGGCAATAGGAACAGAATTTAATTTTGTCAATAGAATGAAAAGAGACATTAACCCAAATATCTATATTCTCTCATCAACAAAACCCGAATGTCCTTCAATGAACGAAACAACAGCCAAAGAATTATATAATTTGCTAAAAGCTATTGATAAAGGCAACCCTTACAATGAAATAAAAATTGATGAAAATGTAGAAAAATACGCTCTTTTAGCACTTAATACAATGATGGAGATTACAAAATGAATTTAATGGATTTTCAAATAATCGATTTTTTAAAAGAAGTTTTGAAAGAAGATTTAGGCAGAGGAGATCTAACAAGAGATTTAATACCCAAAAAAATTGTAAATGCAAAAATTATAGCTAAAAGCAAAGGTGTAATTGCAGGTATTGAATATATCAAAAATTTCACTTATTTAGCAGATATAAAATTCGATTTTAATTTTGAAGATGGAGATTTTTATAAAAAAGGAGACATTATTTTTACAATAAGCGGCAATGCAAAAGATATATTGAGTATTGAAAGAAGCGTTTTAAATATTCTCCAACACGCAAGCGGAATTGCAAGCAACGCTTATGAATTTACAAAAAAAACCGATAAGCTCAAAATACTTGATACTAGAAAAACAAGACCACTTCTTAGAATTTTTGAAAAATACGCCGCAAAATGCGGAGGTGTTACAAACCATAGACTAGGACTTGATGATTGCTTAATGCTTAAAGACACTCATTTAGCTTTATTCAATTCCATAGCAAAAACCATTGAAAAAGCAAGAAAAGTCATACCTTTTACTACCAAAATAGAAATAGAGTGTGAAACGTTAAACCAAGCAAAAGAGGCAATGACAGCAGGAGCAGATATTGTAATGTGTGATAATATGGATTTTGAAGAAATAAAAAAAGTGGTAGAGTTTAGAAACAACAATTTCCCATTCATTTTAATTGAAGCAAGCGGAAATATAACACTTGAAAATATTGAAAAATACGAAAAAACAGGAGTTGATGCTATAAGTAGCGGAGCTATAATCCATCAGGCCGTATTTAAAGATTTTTCAATGAAAATAAAATAAAGGAGTTGATATTTTAATTGAAGATAATAATTTTGGATTTAATCATTTTATAGGTATAAAACCGGAAAATGAATTTAAAAAATATATATATGAAAAATTCAATTACGATTTAAAACCTTGGGATTTTGTAATTACTAAAGATGAAAACAGAGATTTAGCTTATTGTTATAACCCCTGCAAAGGCATTGAAAGAATAGACAATATCCCACAAACTTCCAAACTCAGAATAAAAAACGCTAAAATTTTCACTCCTCTTGATATTTACCAAAAATGTGCAATATATGCACTAACCCAAGCACCTGCTACACTTTTAACAGGCAAATTCGGAAGTGGGAAAACTCTGCTCGCTACAGCTACGGCTTTGACATTAACCAAGAAAAAAATTTTTATAACAAGACCGCCCATTGGTATAAGCAGCGATTATGACATAGGATTTTTGCCTGGAAATAAAGATGAAAAAATGCTCGAATGGGCTGGCGGGTTTTTAAGTGCACTTAATTTTTTATATAGAGACATAAAAGGACAAAGTTATGATTCGATAAAAACGCAGCTTTTTTTTGAAAAGTTTGAAATAATACCACTTAATATGATTCAGGGTGTTTCTATACTTGAAGATGAAATTTTAATCGTCGATGAAACCCAGCTTATAACAAGAGAATATATGAGCATGATTCTCTCAAGAATGAGTGAAGGAAGCAAACTGTTTTTACTAGGAGATATTAATCAAACATATTCGACTATTTCAAAACAAGATAGCGGTCTTTTCAGACTTCAACAAGTTTTGCCTCATGAAGCACTTGCTTGGGTCGATTTAAAAAAAATTTATAGAAACAAGCTCACTGAAATCGCTCTTAAACTTTTAGAATAAA
>CAZIBT010000021.1:0-11039 GCA_964537435.1 uncultured Nautiliales bacterium
GAGATAAATTTTTTTTATTCATCGGACTCATTCATAAAAACTAACGGAACTTTTTCCAAATTTTTTTGTTTTTATTTTTTTGTATTTTCCTAAAATTTCAGGAAAATCGAAATTACTTTGATGTTCAATTAATATTTTTTCGACATTAATTTTTGGAAGTTGTTTAATTAAATTTGCAACTTTTTCATAAATATCCTCAAAACCTTCTCTTATTGCAAAAGGAGGGTCAAAATAAAAAAAAGCTTTATCTTTATCTCTTTTAAGATCCTCAATAACATCCCACACCCTCTCAAAAGCATCTCCTAAAATTATTTCGCATTTTTTTGCATCCTCTTCTTTTAGTGAGTCTATGTTTTTTTTCAAAACTTTTGCGGCTTCGGGGTCTTTTTCTATAAAATATGATTTTTTTGCTCCTCTGCTTATTGCTTCAAGCCCAATACTTCCAACCCCACTAAACATTTCTACCCAAGAAGAATCAGGAACCTTCCATTGAAGTGAATTAAAGACTGATTCTTTTAATATCTGTTTGGTGCTTCTAGTTGTTTCTTTATCATTCATATAAAGTTTTTTTCCTCTATATTTGCCTGCTATTATTCTTATATTACCTTTTTCCATAATAATCCTTTATAAGTTTTTTAAGATTTTTTGTGAATTCATTTATAAGTTCATCCAATAAATCATCAAAAGTTTTTTCTTTTGGAATTTTTAATAGTTTTTCAAGTTGAATTAAAAGTGATGTTTTTGTAAAAGGTTTTTTTATATCTTTTCCTATAATAATTTCCCCTTTTTTGGGGTTATCACTTATAATTGTGCCGTTTTTATCAATATAGGATTTTAAAAAAATTTCTAAACTTTCCTGTAACAATGGCGAATCACAGTTAATTTTAATCTTCATTGAAACCTTTTTTAAAAATTATATCAAATTCTAAACATTTTTTTAAAATTGCCGATATAATATTCAGTAAAAATAAGGAGATTGAAATGGATGTTTTTAGCTCTATTAAAAATTTACATTCCCAAAATTATAATCAATCATCTAGTTCGAATAAAATAAATATTCAACACGCCAAAGAAACTCATAAAAGTTTAGCTGAACAAAGTAATGAAATTCAAAAAGAACAGATAAATAAAAAATCCGTTAAAGAAATAAAAAAAGAGCTTCAGAAAATTACTGAAGAATTAAATAAAGCTATGAATCCTCTAAATACAGAAATTAAATTTCATTTTAATGATAAAATAGATGAATTAACTGTAAAAGTCATAGATAAAAAAAATAATGAAGTAATAAGAGAATTTCCACCAAAAGAAGCTTTAAGACTTATGGAAAAAATGAAAGAACTTGTGGGAATGCTCTTTGATAAGAAAGGTTAAAAATGGGAAGTGATTTTGGAATTTTAAGCTCACTTGGCATTGGTAGTGGGGTTTTGAATTATAATGTGATAGATAAATTAAAAAAAGCCGATGAACAATTAATGGTTGATCCTTTGAAAAATAAATTGGATTTAATTCAAAAAAGAGATAAGGCTTTAAGTCAATTTATAACAATAGCATCAACAGTTAAAGGTGATATTATAGATCTTGCAGAAGGAAATACATTTGCAAAAGTTAGTGCTGATGTTAGTGGCAGCAGTGTTAATGTTCAAGCTAATGACGGTGTTAAACCTCAATCTTTTGATATAAATGTAATAAATTTAGCAAAAAACGATATTTATGAAAGCAAAGGTTTTGCAAGCCTTGATACTCAAATTACATCTAGTAATGCAACCTTGCATTTAGGAGTTGGGGGAAGTAGTGTAAGTATTAATTTGAATGCAGGTGCTACCCTTAGTGATTTAAAAGATGCAATAAATAATGCAAATGCTGGTGTAACAGCTCAGATTATAGATACAGGAATAGGTGATAATCCATATAAGCTTATTTTAAAAGCTAATGACACAGGTAAAGATAATATAATTGAATTTGATTATGGAAGTATAGACGATTTGGGATTGAATCAGACTGTTTATAAATCTGCCACTTATTCTTCCGATACCGATTCGGTTAATAACAGCGGCAGTGATCAAACGTTTAGTATAAATGTAAACGGAGCGAATTATTCAATGACTGTAGCAAATGGAGAGAGTGTTAGCGATTTTATAGACGCAATAAATAATGGAGAATTAAAAGACGCTAATGGTAATTCTCTAAAAGGAATAAATGCTAATTTTACCAATGATCAAATACAAATTTCACTTCAACATATAGGTAATATTTCTTTTGATGATACAAATTTGACAACCGATATTAATGATAATACCGATTTTACAAATCCAGCTAGAATACAAACAGCCGAAGATGCAATGTTTGATTATAATAATGTGGAAATTGAGAGAAGTAAAAATGAAATAACCGATTTAATACCGGGAGTTACAATTAATCTTGTTTCAACTGGTAATTCACAAGTTAATATAAAAAGTAATATTGATGAAATTACAAAAAGTATTCAGCAATTTGTTGCCGATTATAATGCAATGATAAGCAATCTTCAAAATCTAACTGCTTTTGATAAAGATAGCGGTAATGTAGGGCTTTTTCAAGGAAATAGCGATTTTACAATGATATCATCTAAGCTTAGTTCCGATTTATTCGATACGCTTTTAAATTATACGACTACGCAATCTGATTTAAACGGAAATTCTTATCAGACCAAAGCTATTTTTTCAGCTGCAGATATGGGTCTTAGTATGAATAAAACCGGAATGCTAAGTTTTGATGCAACCAAATTTCAGGAAACTTATACAAAACATCCAGATTTGGTAGAACAGTTTGCAACAAGTGCTTTTACTAAAATTAAAACTGATTTTGACAGGATTGCGACAGGTAATAATTCAGAACTGGAATTATTATCTCAGGAATTAAAAAATGAAGAAAAAGATTATCAAAACAGAATTGATTCCATGAATCAATATTTACAAACTAAATATGATATTATGGCCGAGCAATTTGCATCTTACGATGAATCCATAAATCAGTTAAACACAATGTCCAATGCATTAAATATGGCAATTCAACAAGAAATAAATTCTAAAAAATAAGGATAGCAAATGACATATAATTCAAAAATAGTAAACCAATACAATAATTTAAATCTAAATATAAACGATCCATATAAATTAATACTTATTCTTTATGAAGGAGCTCTAAGGTTTGCAAATTTTGCCAAAAAAGCTATTAAAGAAGGTGATATAGAGAAAAAAACAAAATATATAAATAAAACAATTGCTATTTTCGAGGAACTTATCAATTCGCTTGATTTTGAAAAAGGAGGGCAAATAGCTTATTATTTAAACGGACTTTATGCGTATCAAATGGAACTTCTTACAAAAGCAAATGCACAAAATAATGCTGAGTATATAGATCAGGTAATACATGTAATAAAAGAATTGATAGAAGCTTGGAAAGAAGAAACAGGAGTGAATTAAAAATGAAAAGAAAAAAATGAAAATGGAGAGTTATTTAAATAGATTAAAAGCGGCCGTTATTAATGGTGATTTGAAAAAGATAGAACTTATTATAAAAGAAAAGCCTACTTTTGAGAGTATAGAAGAAGCAAAAGAAATACAAGTATATATAAAAGAAGCTATAAAACTTTTTGAAAAAGAAAAAAACAGAGTTTTAAAAGATATGAAAAAAATCAAACAAATTAAAAATTATACCTTGTGAATATATTCTTTTAACTTTTCTAAATCAAAAATGACAAAATTATTGTGTTCTCTTGTTAGTAGATTTTTCTTTTTAAGTTCAGTAAAAAAACTTGAGAGTGTTTGTCTTTGTGTTCCCAGAAAATTTGCTAGCTCTTCTAAATTGCATTTGGTTGTAAATTCAATACCTTTGTCTGTTTTTGAGCCAATATTTTTGGCTGTTTGGATTAAAAAATTGATTGTTCTTTGTTTGAAATTTTTAAATGCAAGGTCTTTAATAATATTTCTTTCTAAAAGAAGATTTTGGCTTAAAGCATTTAAAATATAATTGCAAAAAAGCGGATTATTAAAAATTTCATGGAAATTTTCAGGTGAAATAATATAAAATTCACTATCTTCAATTGCTTCTAGGACATTATCATCTAAACATAAGCAAATGTTATATGTGGTTAAGAAATAAATAATAAATTCTTTTTCATCTTCATATAAAGAAATTTTAACTCTTCCTTTTTTTATAATTATAAGTTTCTTTTTTTCAAAATAATAAATTTGACCTTTTTTTAATGTTTTTTTGGGAATATTGAGTTTTTCAATGTCTATGTCTTCTGGAATAATGTTTTCTATTAAAAACCTGCAACAGTTCATTTTTTATTCCTTTTTTATTATTTTAA
Organism: uncultured Nautiliales bacterium; assembly: GCA_964537435.1. GTDB lineage: Bacteria > Campylobacterota > Campylobacteria > Campylobacterales > Nautiliaceae > JALTBU01. Next base: position 4,352 of record CAZIBT010000021.1, read on the forward strand.
CATAAATAATGTCAATTTTTTGACATAAAATATAATTATAATGAATTATAATTCATATAAAGATAAAAAAAAGGAGGCTCAAATGAAAAAAGGTTTATTATTAAGTGTTGTAGGAAGTTTGATGTTATGTTTTTCATTGGCTAGTGCTGGGGCACCTAAATATGTATTAAAAGATACTATAAAAGGTATGGGTCCATTGGTTGAAGATTTAAATAGAGAATGTCATTATTATGAAAAATACATTACTTATATTACACCATATCAATTAAAAAAATGGATGGATGAAAATAAAGATTTTACGATTGTTGATGTTAGGAGTGTGGATGAAATGAAAGCTGGTGAAATTGATTGGCCAGATTATGATGAATATCCAAGAGGTATGGTTGATGTTTATGCTGCAATGGGAGCATTTAAACCTAATAGAAAATATGTATTTGTATGTGCCACAGGGCATAGAGCCGTGCTTGCAGGGGCTGAACTTGTCAGATGGTTTGGATTTAAGAAAAAAAATATTTATGTTTTAAGAGGTGGAATTAATGGATGGCTAAACAGTGGATATTATGTTGTTAATAAAATTACGGATTTCGGAGGATTTAAAGGTTTGAAAAAAGTAGGTCCTGTTAAAAAACCGATTATTTTAGACCAGTTTTAATTTAACTGGCCTTTTTTTATTGTGATAATCTGAAAAAACTGCTGCCGCTGCCGCTAAAAAAGCCTTGATTTTTATAAAAATTAAGCTGTGGATATAATGTAAGGGCTGGTAAAAACAGATCGTTAAGTTGGATAGGTTTATAAGTGTTTAAAATTTCAAGGGTTTCTTTTTTGTGTAGATCAGTGTTTTTGGGATTGAAAAATTTTTCTTTATATGTTTTATAAACAAGGGCGGTTGAACATTCGATTGGAGGTGTAAAAATTTCCAAATCCAGAGATTTTTCATTTCTAACTTCGACAATTTCGCCTCTTCCGTAAACATCTGCCACATCTGCATCTGTAACAAAAAAAGCAACATCACTTCCTATTTTTTTACCTATTTCAATTAGTTTTTTTGTATCTAAATTTAATCCGCTTTTTTCATTTACTAGTCGCAAAAAGGCCGCCGCATCGCTGCTACCGCCTCCAAGCCCTGCCATTTCGGGAATTTTTTTGTGAATTATAATCTCTTTTGCTATAAACCATTTTTTAATTTCTGGGTAAGCTTTTGTAAGTTCCACATAAGCTTTGAATACGCTATTATCTCTTAAAACACAGTTTATATTGCCTTTAATATCAAATTTTTCAGCCTCTTTTATTTCTATTGTATCATATAAATTTTTTACTTTCATAAATCTAGAATTAATCAAATGATAATATCCGTCAAAACCTGTAATTTTTAAAAAAATATTAACTTTAGCGTATGCTTTTATTTTCATCAATAACCTTTTTAATCTCTTTTAAAGTATTTATGTCAATATTTTTAGCAGCTTTAATGTTTTCTTTTTTTATATTTTCTAATAATTTACTTCTTAAAATGGAAATTTTCTTAGGTGCTTCAATTTCAATTTTTATTTGTTTTTTATCTATTTATAATTTTTCATTTATTTTTCTGCTTATTATTAACATAATTTAATCCTATTTACCAGATATTTTATTTTTTCTCCTATTTCAATAATACTTAAAAAATTATCTGTTTTTATTTTGTAAATTCCTTTTTCTTTAATCTTAAAATTATTTATATCAAGTTTTTTACCTAAAAGCAATTCTTCATTTTTAAAATATTCATTTTCTTTTGGCCAGAGATATTCATAAGGATCAAGCTTTTTTTCACATTCATAAAAAAATTTACCCTCATTTGTTCTTTCAAGATATGTCAAAGCCCCATAAGTTCCCAGTTTTTTTGCAATGTCAAAACCGAGTGAACGGATATATGTCCCTTCGCTTACACTTGTTTTAAAATTTATAAAAGGATGAGAATAATCAATAAGCTTAATATCTAAAATTTCAATTTCAATTTCCTTATCTAAAAAAAAGTTGTTGTTTTCGTTTCTCCCTTTTTCATTTTTGCTTTTTCCTTCTTCCTTCTCAATTTTATACGCTCTAATACCATTTATTCTTTTTGCCGAATATTTTGGAGGAAGTTGGGTTTGTTTGCCTAAAAATGAATTTAAAATATCTTCTATTTTTTTGATATCAAATTTTTCAGTATTTTCAATTTTTTCGATTTTTTCTATATCAAGGGTGGGGGAATATGCTCCTAGCATAAGAGTTGCAATATATGTTTTAGGTGTTTTTTGCAAAAACCTAAAAAGCTTTGTATATTGTCCGCTTGCTATTATTAAGCATCCACATGCAAACGGATCAAGTGTTCCTGAAAAGCCCATTTTTTTCATATTATATTTTCTTTTTAATTGATTTAAAAATCTATTTGAGCTTGTATGCATCGGTTTATTTGCAACAAACAGCATATTTTTACAATCCATTATTTCCCTTTTTAATAATTAACCCATCCACTCATCCACTAATCTATACTTTTTCCACAAAATCACTCAAAATTTCACGAACATTATGACCAAAATCGATTTTTAGTTTTGTTTTATTGCCTGCTTTATTTATTCCAATAACTCTACCTGTGCCAAAAACTTTATGTTTAACAAGTGAGCCAACTTTAATAGCATAACTTTCATTAAGATTTACCCTTCCTTTGATAAGTCCTGCTTCTGTTAAAAAACGGCTTTTATTCATTCTGCTTCTTTGTCCTCTTATATATCTGCTTTGCACATATGAAAGAGTAAGCTCTTTTTTTGCTCTTGTAATTGCTACATATGCAAGACGTCTTTCTTCTTCGATATCTGCATCTCCAAGAGGGAAAAATCCCTCTTCAAACCCGATAACATAGAGATATTCGAATTCTAATCCTTTACTTGCATGAATAGTCATTACATTTATTGTTTCATTTGTAATTTTATCCTGATCAGTTTGAAGGGAAAGTTCATTTAAAAATTCTCTTAAATTTAAATCATTTTTTTCTCTTAGCATTCCGTAAAATTCTTCAATATTTCTTGCCTTGTCTTCATCTTTGTATGATGATGAAAGGGATATTGTAGTTTCAAGAAGTTCTGGAAGTTCATCGATTGGAGAATTTGATAAAAAATCAATTGTTTTTACAAATTCGTTTAATGTATTAGCAGCTTTTTTGCTTATAAAATCCAATTGATTAGTTTTGATAAATTCAATAAAGGACATTTCACCTTTAGCTTCTTCTATTTTGTTTAATGTAGCTTTTCCTATACCTCTTCTAGGTTTATTTACAATACGTTTAAAAGAATAATCATCATGCGGATTTACTATCAACCTCAGATAACTTATTAAATCTTTAATCTCTTCTCTTTCGTAAAATTTCATTCCACCTACAAGTTTATATGCAATTCCCTCATTTCTAAGTCCATCTTCAATAGAACGGGAAAGTGCGTTTATTCTGTAAAGTATTGCAATATCTTTAGGGTTTACACCATTTTGAATCAAATTTTTTATATCTTTTGCAATTGCTTCGGCTTCTGCTATTTCATTGTAGTTGCTTAAAACCCTGACTTCTTTGCCGTCTCCTATTGCTGAAATTAATTTTTTATTATATCTGTTTTTATTGAAACTTATAAGTGAATTTGCCGCTTTTAAAATCTGGTTTGTTGAGCGGTAATTAAGCTCTAGTTTTATAACTTTGGCATTAAAATCATTTTCAAATTCAAGAATATTTTTGTGATTAGCCCCTCTGAATCCGTAAATACTTTGATCATCATCCCCTACTACGCAAATATTGTTATGGGTTGAGCATAGTTTTTTTAGTAAAAGAAGCTGAATTTCATTTGTATCTTGATATTCATCTACCATTATGTATTGATATTTTCGGGAGATTTCTTCGGTTAAATCATCATTTTCATTTAATATTTGATATGTAAGTAAAAGCAAGTCGTCAAAATCCACAAGATTATTATCTAAAAGATATGTTTGATATTTCTCATAAATATGTGCCATTTTTTTGTAATTTGCATCATTTGCAAGTTCGTAAACTTCATCTGGAGTTAAAAATGAATTTTTATATCTGCTTATTTCTTTGCTCATATAGTTTGGAGGCAATTCTTTTGATATTTGTTTTAATATTTTTCTTTGGTCATCGGAATCTATAATTACAAAATTATTATCCCTATTTAATAAATGAATGTAAAATTTTAAAAAAATAAGCCCAAATTTGTGAAATGTAAGAAGTAGAGGAGGGTGGAGAGTGTTGTTGTTTATCATATTTAAAGCCCTCTCTCTCATTTCGCTTGCAGCTTTATTAGTAAAGGTAAGAGTTAAAGTGTTTGCCGGGTCAATTCCAAGGGAGAGAATATATGCCAGTCTTGTGGTAATTGTTTTTGTTTTTCCGCTTCCAGCCCCCGCAAGGATTAATAATGCACCATCAATATGAGTTGCAGCTTCTTTTTGGGCCGAGTTTAATTTATCTAAAAAATTATTCATTATACTCCATTTTTTTATTAATTATATCAAAAAAAGAAAAAAGGAAAAAGAAAACAAAAAATCTGAAACTGACTATATAAAGAAAAAGTAAAAACAGAATAGCGTTGCAAAATTTGAGTGTTGCAAAGCAAAATTAAGCACGAAGATGTTTTATTTTATCTTTGTAGTTATTATTGTTATAAAATCTTATTTAGTCAGTGTCTTTTTTGAAATTCTTATAAGTTTTAGTTATAATAGCTAATATAAAACATAAAGAGGGGAAAATGATAACCAAATATTTAGACAAAATTTATACATTTTTAATTATTAATAAAGAATCAAGCTTTTCAAAAGCAAGTAAAATACTTGGAATTTCGCAGCCTGCTGTAACTCAGCAAGTAAGAATTTTGGAAAATTATTTGGGTGTGAATTTATTTGAGAGGAAAAAAAACGGAGTTGTTTTAACAAAAAACGGAAAAAATTTTTTGGAAATAGCAAAAGAATTTGAAATTTTTTTGGAAAATTTTGATAAAAAGATAGAAAAATTCAAAAATATAGATATGCCTTTTATAATAGGAGCTTCTCCTACTGTGGGAAATTATAATCTGCCTGAATGCATTAAATATTATAAAACTTTAATTAATAAAGATATTAATCTTGTTATCAAAAGTAATGATGCACTTTTGGAGGATGTTAAAAATTCTGTTATTGATATGGCTTTTGTAACAAAGAAAAAAAACAATTCATTAAATTACGAAGAGTGGATTGAAGATGAACTGGTTGTATTTTCAAATAAACCTATTCCGCCCACAATAGAACTTAAAGATTTGGAAAATTACAAAATGATATGTAGGGAATCTGATTCTTCAACACGTGAATTTATTAAAAAAGTTTTTGAAGAAAAAGAATTTAATTGTGAAATTTTACATATAATAAGCGTTGTTCATAATTCTACAGCATTGAAATATACTGTTATGAATTCAAATGAACAAGTTGTATCAATAATTTCAAAAATGGTTATTAAAAACGAACTTAAAGAAGGCAAACTTTATTCCGCTAAAATTAAGGGAATGGATTTAAGAAGAAAAACATATATTGCCTATAAAAACAAAACAAAAGAAATTGAAGCTATTTTAAATTTTATTCATTCATAAATTTTTTATTTCTAGGGTTAAGCTCAAAAGGGTTTTTTGGTTTTTTAGGTTTTGGCAAGGTGGCGGTAATATTTACAAAAAGAGGTGTTTCGTTTTTTGATATTTGCAAAATTGCATCAATAGGCACACTGACAGTGCTCCCAAAATTCTCCTCTCCAAATCCTGCTTCAAATTCTAAGTTTGTTTTATTTAATTTAGCACTTTGAAGAGTATAGTTTGCCAAGGAAAAAAGTATAATATCCCCGAATGCACTTGAAATATGTTTTGGTAGATTTGGTGTAAAAGAGGTTTCTTTTGATACGCAAAGCACATCAAATTCCTCTTTTTCATCTAATAAAAATGAAAGTATCTCTTTTGCATGATTTTTTTTGATAGTTCTAAAAATTTCTAAATTTTTAATCATTAAGTATTCCTTTAAATTCATTTAACATTTCTTTTACAACTTGCATTCCTTTTTGCCAGAAATCCTCTTTTTCAATATCGAGTCCGAAAAGCTCAATAAACTGTTTTTTAGGGGGAATACTACCTCCAAGAGATAAAAATTTAATATATTTTTTCTCGAAATTATCAAAATTTTCTTTGTGTAATTTATATAAACTAAGCACTAGAAGCTGTGCAAATGAATAAGAATAGCAATAAAACGGTGAATGTATGAAATGAGGAATATAGCTCCACCATATTTCATAATTTTTTGTTAAATAAACACTGTTTCCAAACATTTTTTGGTTTTCTTCCATCCATATTTTATTAAATTTTTCAGGTGTCAATTCATTTTCGCTATGAACCTTTCTTTCAAAATTGGTAAAAACAATCTGTCTAAAAAGTGTGGCGAAAATATCTTCCAATTTTGAAGCGTAAACTTCTATCAATTCCTCTTTGCTTAAGCTTTTTTTAATCTCTTCAAAAAGAAGCATTTCTGCAAAAATACTTGCGGTTTCGGCTGTGGTTAAAGGAGTGTCTTGATTTAAATATCCAACTTCACGTGAGAGATACTGATGAATTGCATGTCCTAGCTCATGAGCGAGTGTAAAAACATCTCTTCTTTGATTGGTGTAATTTAATAAAAT
>CAZIBT010000022.1:0-6190 GCA_964537435.1 uncultured Nautiliales bacterium
ATTTCCAATAACAATTCCTTTGAATATTTCTGGAAGAGATAAAAAATCAAAAAAATTTTTTGAAGGCATTTTAAATTGAAAAATTAAAGATTTATTTTTATAAAATCCGCTAAAATTATCAGATTGAAAATCATAAACTTTGTTTAAAGAATCGTAAAAAATATTCAAAGGCAATTTTTTTTGGATAGGAATAAGCACAATTTTTTTAAAAATATTTAAATTTATGCTTTTAAATTTAGCTAAATATTCTATTCCATTTTCATCTTTATTTATTTTAACAAAACCTTCAATATCATTGCTATCGACTAATCCTTTGTAAGAAAAATTATCTTTATCATATTCAAGTAAATTTTTAATTTTTGATGCTATTTTTTTATTAAAAATTATTATATTTCCAATAAAATCCACTTTTAGTAAAAGATATTTATCAAATTTTATATTCAGATCATTAATTCCATTAAACGATAAATTAAACTCTTTTAAATTTAAATCTTTAAACATATTTAAAAAAGAACCAGTATTAAAATTTTTTCCTTTTATCTCACCTTTTATATTGCCATTGCAGCAAATCAAATTCATCCTTGCTTGAGCTTTTGCAAAAAACAAATTTCCTGTTGTTTTTTTATTATCAATCTCTCCCATGGCCAATACTCTACCTTGAAGTTTGGGAAAAATGGAATTTATATTTGAAAATTTTGCATTATAATTGGCCTTAAAAGGAAACAGCATTCCATAAATCTGTATTATATTGTTATTTTTTTTTAAAATTAATGAAAAAGAATTGAAAGAATGGTCAAAATAAACAGGTTGAAATTTTTTTTCAAAACATATTTTTGAAATTACATATTTTTCCAAAAAATCATTCCCAATAGGAGAAAAGTATACACCGATAAATAATACTGAAAAAACAATGAAACAAATAAAAAAAAACATTGCTTTTTTCATTTTTCAATCTTTAAAGGTGTTTCAAAATATATAGAACTACTTGGAAATGCAAAATCCGTCGGATATTTTCCAATAATTTCTTTTATTTTAAGATTAATATCTTCTTTAACTTTCAAATATTCTTTTAATTCGGCTGTGTTTATAAAAAAATAACAAAATATTTCTAAAGAATTATCAGCAAATTCATCAAAATTTATAAGCACACTCTCATCTTTTGCAACTCCGGGATGCTTTAAGAGCATATTTTTGATATCCTCAACAATTTGTTTAATAACCTCAACTGATGTATCATATTTAAGCCCTATTCTCATAATAACTCTTCTTTTGTCTCTTCTTGAAAAATTCTCCACATTTGAATTTGCTATTTTGGCATTTGGAACTATTATAAGCCTTTTGTCAAAAGCCCTGATTTTCGTTGTTCTCATTCCAATATCTTCAACACTTCCCTCAGCATCACCAATTTTGACCCATTCTCCTATCTTAAAAATATTATCAGTTAAAATTGCAATCCCACCAAAAATATTCGCCGCAGTATCTTTTGCAGCCAAAGCAAAAGCAAGACCCCCAAGACCAAGAGATGCTAAAAACCCTGTTACATTGATTCCAAACTCCTGCAATAAAGCAATAATACCCAAAGAAATAATTAAAATTTTAGTAAGCTTAATAATAAATGAAGCCATCTCCCTTGAAGCTTTACCGTATTTACCTATTAATAAAAAAACATTATTTTCAAATAAATTTACACTATTAAACAAAAACCAAAATAAATCAAATATCAAAAGAGCTTTGATGATATGTATCAATAAATCTCCTTTTATTTCAAGAAAATAAAAGAAAAAATAAATTCCTCCTATAATAAAAAGAAATTTTAAAGGCTCTTTTAATGCTTCGAATAATTTATCATCAATATCTGTTTTTGTTTTTTCAACAAGTTTTTTACCAATTTTCAGTATTTTCAAAGTAAAATATTTTCTTAATATCAAAAATAAAAACAAGCACAAAAATGCAAGGAAAATCTTATAAAGTGGCAGAGACAAAAATTTAATATTTAAAAAATCAAAAAGTTCAAAAAAACTATTTTGCATACTTAACCTTTAAAAGATTGTTTTTTATCATTATATCAACAATTTTTTTAAAAGTAGGAACGGCTGAACTTGAAGCAAAATAATAAGGCCATTTGGCTTTTATCCTTAAAAAGGTAACACCAATGGTATATTTATGAACACCATCATCCGCAAAACCGAAAAATGAAGCATTATAAATCCTCTCTTTATATCCTCCGTTAGTGCTTACTTGTGAAGTCCCTGTTTTACCTGCTGTCCAAATTCCATTAACCAAAGCCGCTTTTGCAGTTCCTTTCAAAACCACTTTTCTTAAAATATTAAGCATTATACGAGCATTTTTTGCGCTTAATACTCTTTTTTTATCCGTAGGGACATTGGCTATTTTAGGAGATATTTCGATACCGTCATTATTAAAAACATTATAAGCTTTCAAAAGTTGAATGAAATTTACCATTATCCCGTAACCATAAGCGGTTGTAGATTTATAAATAGGAAAATTAAGTTTGTTTAAACTCGGAATCACACCTTTTAATTCATATGGAAGATCAATTCCGCTGTATTTTCCAAATCCAAAATTTTTCAGTCCATTAAAAAACTCTTTATTATTAAGCCTTAAAGCAAGCTGAGAAATTACGATATTGCTTGAATAGACAATTGCATTTTCAGCACTGAGCCATGCAAAAGGAGTATCATCGATAATAGGTGTTTTCCTCCATTTCGGTTTCCATTTTCCATTATATGCATTTAAAACCTCATAAGGATTTACTTTATTGTGTTTAAGTAAAATTGCAAAAGTAATAGGTTTCATAACTGAACCTGGTTCATAAAGTTCTCTGATAAAAGAAATTTTCATATTTGGAATGTCTTTTTTTGCAATATGATTAGGATTATATCTGTTTGAAGATGCAATAGCCAAAATTTTACCTGTTTTAGAATCCATTACTGCTGCCATTACTTCATCGGCTTTAAACTTTTGTTTTTGCTTGCTTAATAATTTTTCGATTTCTCTTTGAATAATAAGGTTTATGTTTAATTTCAAATTATTGCCGTTAATTGCATGTTTTATAAAAACATTTTTATCATAAATTATATTCCCATATACGTCTTTATATCCTTTCATAATTCCATTTTGTTTAGGCTTTAAAAGCACATTGTAATATTCCTCCAATCCATTATCTCCTCTTTTTAAATCCTCTCTATATCTGCCAAGCACAGGTTCAAGTGCATCGTTATAAGGATAAATTCTTTTATAGGCATAATCTGTTATTGAATAACCTATTCTAAGACCATTTTTATTTGTTAAAAAGACTCTTTTATTATCAAGCACTTTAAGAAGATATTTCAAATTTTGAGCCGTTTTTAAATCAACTTTTGCCAAAATAACCGGTTTTTTCTTTTTTAACAATCGTCTCAAGGTTGTTTTATCCACATTTGAATAAATTGAAAAAAGATTTATAAAAAGATTTTTTTTATAAGGATCAACAAATCTTGGATTGATGCTTATAGCAAAAATTTTTTCGCTTTTTGCCACACAATAATGTTTGGTATATATATTTCCTCTAAGAGCTAGACGTTTTTTTATGGTAATAGGATTAATATAATTTATCGGTTTAACAATGCTTAAAAATAAAAAAGCCCCGAAAACAAGCAGCAAAAAAAGGAGAAAAATCAAATAAATAAAAGGAATTCTATAATTTTTATTCATTAAATCTGGGTTTTTAAAAGTTCTTTATATGCACTTATGGCCTTATTTCTAACCTCTAGCATCATTTTCATCTGCAATTCCGCCTTTTGAATAGTTATAGTAGCACTTGAGAGATCTTTAACTTTGCCTGTTGCAATCCCGTCTTCTAATTTTTCGGCATTCAAAAGTGCGTTATTTGTTTCATCAAGTTCTTTTTTTAATATTTTTTCAAAATCACCACTTTGAGATTTATTCGTTTTATTAAAATTTATATTTGCACTTTGGTCTATTTTATTTATAAAAGCCATTTTTTATCCTTATGCTTCAAGTATTCCAATAGCATTTTGCACTATCGATTTTTGAGATTGAAAAGCAGCGACATTTGCCTGATATGCTCTTGTCGCTTCCAATAAATCGGTCATTTCTATAACAGGATTAATATTTGGATATGCCACATACCCTTTTGCGTTTGCATCTGGGTTTGTAGGATCATATTTTAATATAGGTTTGGAATCATCTCTTACCACTTTATCAACCACTACCGTTTCAATAGGAGGTTTTGCCTGATCTCCATCCATCCCTGATTCATCCAAAGGATTTTCATATCCAAAAAAATTATCCTCATTTTCTATCTCTTTATTTAATACATCCCTAAAAGGCACTGCTTTAAAAATAACTTCTTTTCTTCTGTAAGGTCCGCCTTCTGGAGTTCTTGTGGTATCGACATTTGCAATGTTTTCGGAAATAATGTTTATCCTAAATCTCTCAGCCGAAAGCCCATATCCAGAAATATCAAAACTATTTAAAAATCCCATAATTTAGCCTTTAAATATTTTTAGAATATTCCAAAACAGCATTAAATATCTGAATTTGTTTTTTAATAGCCGCAACGGTTGCATTATAAGCTAATGTATTTTTTGCCATTTCCGTTGTTTCTACATCTATATCTACACTGTTACCGTCATTTCTTTTGAGATGCCCGTCTCTAAAAAATACTATCGGCTTAAATTCATCATCTATATTCTTAGGTTTTAAATCCAAAGGGGAAGTTATAGCTAATTTCAATTTTTTTTCTTTATATTCGCCGAATAATTTATTCGATTCAGCTTCAAGTGCCTCCTCAAATCTTATATCTCTTGGTGTATAAAAAGGAGTGTCGGCATTTGCAATATTGCTTGAAATCATATCGGCTCTTATTTGTCTATAATAAAGTGCTTTTTGTAAAATAGGCATATTTTTAGAAATTTCAAATGCCAATTTAAACTCCTTTTTATTTTAATTAAGCAATTTTCATTCCGCAATATATTTTCAATACAAATCAACTTTTGATAAAATTTTACTTAATTATATCTTAAAAATTATACCTTAAAAGGAATTTTTTGCAAAAACCTGATATTTTAATATTTATAATAGTAACCATTTTAATGATTATCGGCGCTGTTTTTTCTTATTCCCTGCCTGTGTTTCTTGAAATGAGAAAGGGATTGGGAGAATTTCATTTTGTTTTTAGATATATTATAGCTTCTGTTGCCGGATTTATTATAATGGTTATATTTTCAAAAATGAATCCTCAAAAATGGTTTAATATATTGGGTTGGTTAATTTTGATAATTTCTGGAGTTTTACTTTTGGCAATGCCATTTTTGCCCCATTCTCTCGCTCCTACGATAAACGGAGCTAGAAGATGGATAAATCTTGGATTTTTTAAACTGGCCCCCGTAGAGTTTTTTAAAATAGGAATTATTTTTTTTCTTTCTTGGTCATTTACAAGAAAAATGGGTAATAAAACTCTTAAACAAGAGCTAAAACAGATTATCCCATATATTGTTTTGCTTGGTATTTTTTGGTTTTTTATATTGGCCTATCAATCAGATTTAGGTCAAGTAGTAGTTATGCTTTTTATTTTTTCTCTTATGCTTTTGGTTGCAGGAGGAAGATTTCAGACAGTTGGAATACTTTTTTTAATAGGTGCTTTTTTATTTACGATAGCAGTTCTTGCAAAACCTTATAGGCTTGAGAGGATTAAACTCTGGATCAATCGTATCAGTGAAATATTTTTCCCAAATGCCCAAAATTCAGGAGGAATTGCAAGTTTTTCACAAATACAACAATCTCTTAACGCCATATATCATGGAGGAATTTTCGGATGCGGAATAGGAAATGGGGTTTTTAAACTCGGATTTTTAAGCGACGTTCATACAGATTTCGTTCTTGCAGGAATTGCTGAAGAAACAGGAATAATAGGCATATCTTTGATAATTCTTTTAATAGGTGCACTTATTTATAGAATATTTAAAATATCTTTTAGAAGCAAAAAAAAAGAATATCAACTCTTTGCATTTGGATTTGGAAGTCTTATTGCAATTCAGTTTATTTTCAACGCACTTGGAGTTACGTCTGTAATTCCCCTAAAAGGACTAACTGTTCCTTTTTTGAGTTATGGAGGAAGTTCACTTTTGGCTTTTTGTATAGGAGTAGGGATGGTTTTGATGATAAG
>CAZIBT010000022.1:6290-10733 GCA_964537435.1 uncultured Nautiliales bacterium
ATTGCAATAACAGGCGGCGGAACAGGCGGACATTTGAAAATAGCAAAAGTAATAAAAGATGAATTAAATAAACGTGGGATTAGACCAATTTACATTGGCTCAACCATAGGTCAGGATAAAGAATGGTTTTTAAATGATAATGGATTTAGCCAAAAATATTTTCTCTCTTCAAGCGGGGTCGTAAATAAAAAAGGATTTTCAAAAATAAATTCATTAATAAATATTGTTAAACTCTCTTTCAAAGCAAGAAAAATTCTAAAAAAACACAACATCCAAAAAGTTTTCAGCGTTGGTGGTTTCAGTGCCGCACCTGCTAGTTTTGCCGCCATATTAAATAATTCCGAACTTTATATTCATGAACAAAACGCTCATATAGGTTCTCTTAACAAACTTTTAAAACCTTTTAGCAAAAAATTTTTCAATACTTTTCTTTATGGCGATCCTTATCCGGTTGAAGATATATTTTTTGAAAAGGCTAGAATCAGAAAAAAAATTAATACCATTATTTTCCTTGGCGGAAGCCAGGGAGCTAGTTTTATAAACAATCTCGCTTTGAATCTCGCACCCGAATTTCAAAAAAAAGGCATAAACATTATTCATCAATGTGGAAAGAGAGATTACGAAAAAGTTAAAAATTTTTACGAAAAAAATAAAATTAAAGCCGATTTTTTTGATTTTGATAAAAACATTGCCTTTAAAATGACAAAAGCCGATATTGCAATAAGCCGCTCGGGTGCTTCAACTCTTTTTGAACTTGTGGCAAATAGATTACCTGCAATTTATATTCCCTATCCTTACGCTGCGGGAGACCATCAGTATTATAATGCTAAATTTTTAGTAGATAAAAACGCTTCTTTTGTTTTTAGGCAAAATGAAATAACAAAAGAAAAAATTTTGGATTTACTCGATATAGATTTAGAACAATATTCAAAAAATCTATCTTATATAAACACGCAAAACGGCACAAAAATATTGACAGATGAAATTTTGGGAGTTTAAATGAATGCTATTATAAAATTAAGCTCAATGGGGGATATAATTCATTCATTGATTGTTTTACCGCTATTAAAAGAAAAAGTGGATTTTATTGTAGATGATAGTTTCAAGGAAATTTTGAATTATAATCCTTATATTAAAAATATTGTTCCCGTAAAATTAAGAGCGGCAAAAAAAGAAAAAATATTGTTTTTAAAGGAATTTATACATTTCAAAGAGATGTATTACGATAAAATATATGATTTGCAAGGACTTTTTAAATCAGCTTTTTTTGCATCTTTGGCAACTGAAAATCTTATAGGCTACAAAAACCCAAGGGAAAAAATAGCCTCGTTTTTTTACAATAAAAAAATTAAATCAAATGAATTTTATGCTATCAATAGATATTTAGAACTTTTTGAAATTGAATCTGATTTGAAAGAACATCCGAAACTTCTCTTTTACAAAGATAAAGATTTTGAAATTTTAAGCAAATCTAAAAAAAATATTATTTTTATCATAGGTGGAAGTTGGAAATGTAAGAAGTTACCTGTAAATAAATGGATAAAACTTGCCAATGAACTAAAAAGCGAAAATGTTATAATTCCATACGCTAATGAAAACGAAAAAAAAGAAGCCCTTGAAATTCAACGAAAAACACAAAATGTTCACCTAATAAATTTGAATTTGAATGATTTAAAAGCTCTTATTTCAAAAGCTGATTTGCTTATAGGCAATGATACAGGTCCTAGTTTTATAGCATGGGCCAACAATATAAACAATATAATACTTTATGGATGCACTTTTAATAACAAAATTATAGAAAACAGATATTCAAAAAGCATAGAAGTTCAAAAAAGTATAAAAAAAGGACTTATGGTAATGAATAAAATTGAAATTAAAAATATTTTAAAGAAGATTGATGAATTTTAATGATCTTTTTTATTATGGATTTAAAACAACAGAAAAAACAATAAAAATTTTGCCCAAAAAGCTTTTGATTAACACATTGGGCAATCTTGGATATTTGCTTGATAAAAAAAGAAAAAAGGATGTTTTCACCAATTTAAACCTCGCATTTCCAGAAAAATCTGATGAAGAAAAAGAAAAAATTGCAAAAAAAGTATATAAAAACTTTGCAAGAAATTTGGCGGAATTTATAGAAAATAAACAATTAACACCAAACGAACTGCTGCAAAAAGTAGAATTCAAAGGCTTTGAAAATCTGAGTTATCCTGTAATATTTGTAACAGCCCATTTTGGAAACTGGGAAATACTCCCGATTGCTTTTGGAAGTAAATTTGAAAAAATCAATATTGTTTATAGAAAAATAGACAATGAAAAATTAAATGAAGAAATAGTTAAAAGCAGAAAAAAATTTAATGTAGGTGTTATAGAAAAAAGAGGGGCTTTAAAAAAACTAATCTCAGCACTTAAAAGAAAAGAAACAGTAGGCATATTAGTTGACCAAAATACTGCCAAAAACGAAGGTATTGAAACAACATTTTTTGGCAAACGAGTTTTACAAACACCAAGCGCAGCCATTCTTTCAAAAAAATTCAATATCCCTATAGCTATGGCTTTTGCACTTCCTAAAAATAATAAATGGGAAATTTTAATAAAAGATGTTTTTTATACTAACGATATTCAAAAATCAGTTGATAGACAATCCAAAGTTATTGAGGAAATGGTAAAAGAATATCCTGATGAATATTATTGGTTTCATAAAAAATTTAAGCATTTTTATGAAAAGGAATATAAATAAAGTGAATGAGTTACAAGTTCCAAGTTCCAAATTAAGTATAGTAATTCTTACAAAAAACTCAGAAAAATATTTAATAGAAGTATTAAATTCAGTAAAATTTGCTAATGAAGTAATTATTTATGATAATGACAGCAGTGATAAAACACTTGAAATTGCTAAAAATTTCAAAAACGTAAAAATCTTTATAGATAATAATTGGGAAGGTTTTGGCATTCAAAAACAAAAAGCGGTTGAGAAAGCAAAAAACAATTGGGTTTTTGTATTAGATAGTGATGAAATAATTACAGAGAAACTAAAACAAGAGATTTTAGCAACTATACAAAATCCAAAACATGATGCTTATTTTGTTCCAAGACTTAACAATTTTTTTGGAAAATGGATGAAACATACAGGGCTTTTTCCAGATTACTCTATTAGACTGTTTGATAAAACAAAAGCAAAATTTAATAAAAGAGAAGTTCATGAAAGTATTGAAACCAAAAATATAGGCTATCTTAAAAATTACTTTTTACATTATGCATATGAAAGTGTTGAAGAATTTATTTCTAAACAAAATAGATATTCAAGCATTGGTGCGAAGCCAAATAAAATTAAAGCCATAATTTCGCCTTATTGGACATTCTTTAAATTATATTTTTTAAAGCTAGGTTTTTTAGACGGATGGGAAGGATTTATTGTCTCAAAACTTTATGCTGAATATACGTTTTGGAAATATATTAAAAATGGAAAATGAAAAATGGAAAATGAAAAATTAAAAATTTTAGTAATGAAATTTAGGAATATTGGAGATGTATTACTTACTACCCCTTTAATAGAAAATTTAAAAATAAATTATCCAGATGCCAAAATTGATGTAGCAGTAAATAAAGGCACTGAGGAAATGCTAACACTTAATCCAAATATTTCAAAAATCCATATTTATGATAGAAATTTTGTAAAAAAATTGCCTTTATTAAAAAAAATAAAAAAAGAAATTATTTTTATTAAAAAAATAAAAGCAGAAAAATATGATTTAGTAATAAATTTAACAAAAGGCGACAGAGGTGCAATAATTGCTCTATTTAGTGGAGCAAAAGAAAAAATAGGATTTAGGGAAAATTTTTTAAGTAATCTTGCTTTTACAAAATCTTTGCCTTTAAAGCAAGGAATGAAACATCAAATTGAATGGGATTTAGATGCTTTGAGATTGCTTAATGGTAAAATCAAAAGAAAAAAAGTTTCTATTTATTGGGATGAAGAGGATAATAAAAAAATAAATTCACTTAATCTGCCTCAAAAATTTATCCATTTTCATCCAGTATCAAGATGGCTTTTTAAATGTATCGATGATAAAATATCAGCCGAAATTATAGATTTTATAGAAAATGAATTGAAAACAAAAGTTGTTTTAACAGCAGCACCAGTTGAAAAAGAAATAAAAAAAATAGAAAATATTTTAAAATTAACCTCATCAAATCCGATAAATTTAAGCGGAAAATTAACACTCAAACAAACAGCCGCACTAAATAAAAGAGATTTAATGTTTGTTGGAGTTGATACTGCAATTATGCATATAGCTGCTGCTAATAATATACCTGTTATTGCATTTTTTGGCCCAAGTGGAGCGTTTCATTGGGGGCCATGGGATAATAATTTAATGAAAAGTGGATATACTAAAAAAAATGGATTTCAAACAATGGGAAAACATAAAGTAATTCAAGTTG
>CAZIBT010000023.1:0-10535 GCA_964537435.1 uncultured Nautiliales bacterium
TGTGCAAACAATCCTGAAATTGAGATTTTAACTCTATACGCTTTTTCTACAGAAAACTGGAAAAGACCAAAAATGGAAGTTGATTTTTTAATGAGACTTTTAGATAACTGGCTAAAAAAAGAACTTGATACATATATAAAAAATAATGTCAAATTCGAAACAATAGGCGATATATCAAAATTTAGCGATAAACTAAAAAAAAGAATAGAATATACAAAAGAAAAAACAAAAAATAATAAAAAACTAACTCAAATCTTAGCCCTTAATTACGGAAGCAAAGATGAAATTGTAAGAGCCGTTAAAAAACTTGTTGAAAAAAAAGAAAACATAACAGAAGAAAACATTCAAAAAAACCTTGATATAAGTAAAGATGTGGATTTATTGATAAGAACTAGTGGAGAAATTAGAGTAAGTAATTTTTTACTCTGGCAAATAGCTTATGCGGAGATGTTTTTTACAAAAACACTTTGGCCAGATTTTACATGTGAAGAACTTGAAAATATTTTAAAAGAATTTAAAAAAAGAGAAAGACGATTTGGAGGCATATAATTAGTTACAAGTTAAAAGTTTTTAGTAAAAATTGAAATGGAGAAAGAAAAATGGAAAATTTAATTATTTATATATTTCTATTTTTAATAGGATGTGCAATTGGAAGTTTTTTGAATGTTGTAATTTACAGGGTGCCTCTTGGAAAAAGCATAATTTCGCCTCCTAGCAGTTGCCCAAAATGCGGTGCAAGAATAAAACCATGGCATAATATTCCTATTTTAAGCTGGTTTATTCTCGGGGGTAAATGCGCAAATTGCAAAGAATCTATTTCCATAAGATATCCCGTAATTGAATTTTTAGGAGGTCTTTTAGCTGTAATAATATATTTAAAATTCAATAAAATCGACATTTGGTTTGTTATTAATTTAACGATTTTTTATACACTTTTTGCGTTAAGTATAATCGATTTGGATTACAAAGCAGTTCCAGATAGTTTAAATTTACTTGCATTAACCTTGGCTTTTTTTTCTTCTCCTAATTTTCTAGAAAATATTAAAAATGCACTCATAATGATGGGATTGTTAAGCGCAATAAGGTTTTACGTCTCTTATTTTATAAAAAAAGAAGCCCTTGGTGAAGGAGATATTATAGTAGCAGGAACAATGGGATCTCTTATTGGAATTAAATCCTCTTTAATAGCAATTTTTATTGCATCGTTAATTGCTATTTTCCCGTCATTATATATCCGAATAAAAAACAAGGATTTGGAACTTCCATTTGTTCCTTTTTTGGCACTTGCAACATTTATAGTTTGGTATTTTAAAGATTACTTTTTATATATATGGAGCATATTATATGAATAAATTAAATAAATATATTTTAAAAAATTTTTTCAATTCTTTTTTTACAATTTTTTTTGTTTTGGGAATAATTATTTCACTTGTTTTTATTGTATATATTTCAAATGTAACATCTAGTTTTCAGATAAATTTCCTGGAACTTTTACAAATGTATTTTTTGACACTTCCTCAAATCATTTTTATTTCTATAAGCATATCGTTTTTTATAGCTTCTGTGAATATTTATGCATCTCTTTCTGAAACACAAGAATTAATATCTCTTTTTGCATTAGGAATCAAGCCTATAAAAATATTAAAACCAATAATTTTATTAGCGTTAATTTTTAGTTTTATAAATTTGTTTACGTTACTAATTTCAATACCTTATTCAAAAATGGCATTTATAAATTTTAAATCCGAAAAAAGACAAAAAGCTAAATTCAATTTTCAAAGTTCACAACTTTCCCAGCAAATAGGAGCATGGTCTTTTTTTGCAAATGGAGAAAAAAACAAAAAAGATTTTAAAAATGTTTATCTATTTAATAAAAGCAAAAACGAACTAATACTTGCAAAAAATGCTGATATTAATATAAAAAATCATATTTTATATTTTACACTCCATAATGGAAAAATTTATGATTTTAATAAAACTTTTATAATTAATTACCGCTCAGCACAGCTTCATAATATTATTCCTTTAATATCAATATCTATATTCAATTTTAAAAATTACTTAAATTATAATGAAAAAATGATAAAAAAATATTTTCCATTTGCACTTATACCCCTAGCTTTTTTATTTTTTATACCTGTTTTCTCTTTTTTCCATCCCAGATTGCAAAAAAATAAAACTCTTATTTATTCCATTTTATTACTTTCAATATATTTAACATTGACGTTTTTAAATAAAAATTTGATTATTTCTTTTACTATACCTTTTGTATTTTTTATAATAGGATTATTTGTTTACAAATGGAAAATAAAATTTTAATAAAAGCGATTATTGCATACGACGGAAGTAAATTCTATGGCTTACAAATACAACCAGATAAAAAAACTGTAATCGGAGAAATTAAAAAAGCATTAAAAAAAATTAATATCTATACAAAAATATCACATGCAGGACGAACAGATAGAGGAGTTCACGCCTTAAATCAGATAATTGCTTTCAAAATCCCTGTTTTTTGGAATTTGGAAAAACTAAAAAATATTTTAAATAAAATTTTAATGCCTGAAATTTATTTTAAAACAATCAAACCTATAAATTTCTCTTTTAACCCGAGATTTGCAAAAAAAAGAAGTTACAGATATTTAATATCTAATACAACAAATCCTTTTATTGCAAATTATACAACTTATTATCCGAAAAAAATCAACATCACACTTTTACAAAAAGCTCTTGATTTATTAAAAGGTGAGCATGATTTTGAATATTTTGCAAAAACGGGAAGTGATGTTAATCACTATAAAAGAATAATTTTTGATGCAAAAATATTTAATTATAAAAACCTTACTGTTATTAAAATTTCATCAAACGGTTTTTTAAGAGGACAGATAAGAATAATTGTGGATTTTTTATTAAAAATAAACGAAAATAAACTAACCTTAAACGATTTGAAAGAGCAGTTAGACAAAAAAAAAGTTATAAGTAAACATTTAGCATCTCCTACTGGTTTATATCTTGAGAGAATTTGGTATTAAGGCACACCTGTAAGCCGGGTTCTGTTTCGGAGAGTATTTATCTAGACGCATACCTTACGGTATCGCTCATGCGGAGGGTAAATATGCAAAGCTTTACCATCCCTCCTTGCTGCGGGGTGGGTTTACCTAGCAGGATATGTCGCCATATCCTCTGGTGAGCTCTTACCTCACCTTTTCACCCTTGCCATTAAGGCGGTCTATTTTCTGTGGCACTTTCCCTCGTCTTACGACGGCAGCCCGTTAGGCTGACCCCTGCTTTGCTGCAGCCCGGACTTTCCTCTGGTTTCCCAGCACTCTCCCGGTGTGCCTTTATGCAATTATACCAAAAAAGGTGGAAACTATTAAGTCAACGGTGCGTAGAAGAGAGTGTTTAGTGGGCAGTGTGTAATTTTTATTGTTAAATTCAAAATTCATAATTATTTGAAACTCGGAACTTGGAACTTTGAATTATTTTTACTTTTTATTTTTCGCTGGAACTTAGGACTCTAAACTTTTTACATTTTTCATTTAACACTTTCCCTTAAAACTTGAAACTTTACCCCCTACTTCCTACTCCCTTTTTCCTACTCCCTATTCCCTTTTTCCTCCTTCCTAATCCACTTATCCACACATCTAGCTTGATTTTTCCCTTAAATTAAAATAGAATTTCAAAAACCCCTAAGGAGAAAAATTGAAAAAGTTTATGCTGATATTACTTCTTGGTTTATCTTTATTTGCAAAAGAATCTCAACAGACAAGACTTGCCGCATATGAAAAATTTGTTAAAGTTGTAAATATTATAGAAGCTTATTATGTAGATGAAATTAATACAACAACTATTATTAATAAAGCTCTAAAAGGTCTTTTACCAAATTTAGATCCTCATTCTAGCTATCTTGATAAAGAAGCCTACAAAGAATTAAAAGTGCAAACAACCGGTGAATTTGGCGGTTTGGGAATAGTAATTGGTATTAAAAACGGTGTTTTAACCGTCATATCCCCTATTGACGATACACCAGCATACAAAGCTGGTATAAAAGCTGGAGATGTTATATTGATGATTAATAATAAAGCCACGCTTGATTTAAGCCTTGACGAAGATGTTAATCTTTTAAGAGGAAAACCGGGAACAAAAGTTACTCTTACAATTGTTAGAAAAGGAAAAAAACCTTTTAAAGTTACAATAAAAAGAGCAATAATCAAAATTAAATCGGTAAAGGTTAAATATATAAAAGGATATCCTGATATAGCTTATATTAGAATAAGTTCGTTTGATAAAAACGTAGTTCCATCTCTTAAAAAAATACTTCCTAAATTAAAAAAAGAAGGAATAAAAGGGCTGATAATAGATCTTAGAAACAATCCGGGAGGATTATTATCACAAGCAGTTGGAACATTGGATTTATTTATAGACAAAGGCGTTTTGGTTTCTCAAAAAGGAAGAATCAAAAGCGAAGATCATGTATATTATGCTCATTCTTACGGAACGTATAAAAATATTCCGATTGTAGTTCTTGTAAATGGCGGAAGTGCAAGTGCAAGTGAAATTGTAAGCGGTTCATTGCAAGACCACAAACGAGCTATAATTGTAGGAGAAACAACCTTTGGAAAAGGAAGTGTTCAAGCAATTATTCCTGTAAACAAGGATGAGGCGGTAAGACTTACAATAGCAAGATATTATTTGCCAAGTGGAAGAACAATACAAGCAAGAGGAGTAACACCGGATATCATAGTTCATCCCGCAATAATAAAGCCTGAGAATGAAGGTATAAATATAAAAGAAGTAGATTTAAAAGATCATTTAAAAGCGGTGGTAGCCAAATTAAATCATAAAAATACAAAAAAAATAAATCCTAAAAACGAACTTAATCCTAAAAAAGATTTGCAACTATTAACAGGCGTTAATGTTTTAAAAGCATTAATTATTGCAAAAGAAGGAGAAAAATAGATGAAACTTTTATATGAAGGAAAAGCAAAAAAAATTTATGAAACTCAAAATCCAGATGAGGTTATTTGTGAATACAAAGATTCTCTAACAGCTTTTAATGGAGAAAAAAAAGCAGATGAAAAAGGAAAAGGAGCACTTAACTGTGAAATAACAACACTAATTTTCGAAGCTTTGCAAAAAGAAGGAATTCCCACACATCTTATTAAAAAAATAGATAAGACTAAACAGCTTGTCAAAAAAGTCGATATTATTCCTATAGAAGTTGTAGTAAGAAACATTGCAGCGGGAAGTTTAACTAAAAGATTGGGGTTAAAAGAAGGAGAAAAACTTCCCTTTACAATTGTAGAATTTTATTATAAAAATGATGAACTTAACGATCCACTTATAAATGATGATCATGCCTTGATTTTAAAACTCGTCTCTAAAAAGGATGAACTTGATATTTTGAGAAAATATGGAAGAAAAGTTAATGAATTTTTAAAAAATTTTTTTGATAAAATAGGATTGATGTTGGTTGATTTTAAAATTGAATTCGGAAAAGACAAAAACGGTAATATTATATTGGCTGATGAAATTACACCTGATAGCTGTAGGCTTTGGGATAAAAAAACAGGCAAAAAAATGGATAAAGATTTATTTAGATTCGATTTAGGAGATATAAAAGAAGCTTATAGCGAAATTTTAAACAGATTAAAGGATAATAAATGAAAATAATAATAAATGTCCATTTAAAAAAAGGTGTGTTAGACCCTCAGGGTAAAGCAGTTTTACACGCACTTAAAACACTTGGCTTCAACGATGTTGAAGATGTGAGAATAGGAAAACAGATATTAATTGATATCAATATAAACGATAAAAATAAAGCTATAGAAAAAGCCAAAGAAATGGCTGAAAAATTACTTGCTAATCCTGTCATAGAAAATTATGAAATAGAGGTTAAGGAATGAAAACAGGCATTATAGTTTTTCCCGGAACAAACTGCGATAGAGATACAAAATGGGCTTTTGAAAAATTAGGTGCAAAAGCTGATTTTATATGGCATACTGAACAAAAGTTAGACCATTTTGATTTAATTGTTTTACCAGGAGGATTTAGTTATGGTGATTATTTAAGAAGCGGGGCTATCGCAAGATTTTCTCCTATTATGCAAAAAGTAACAGAATTTGCAAAAAAGGGAGGATATGTCCTTGGAATTTGCAATGGATTTCAAATACTCCTTGAATCTCATCTATTGCCTGGTGCAATGACAAGAAATGAAAATTTACATTTCATATCAAAATTTCACCATTTAAAAGTAATTGATAATAACAATAAATTTCTTCAAGGATTAAAAAACGGAGAAATTATTAATATTCCAATAGCACATGCAGAAGGAAATTATAAAGTTGATGAAGAAACATTAAAAAAAATGTATAATAACGGACAAGTTTTGTTAAAATACTGCGATGAATATGGAAATGAACTTAATCCTAACGGAAGTGTAGATTCAATAGCTGGAATTTGCAATGAAAACAAAAACGTTTTTGGGCTTATGCCACATCCAGAAAGAGCAATGGAGAGCATATTAGGAGGAATTGACGGAGTTAAAATGATTATGGGATTTTTTAAATGAAAAAAATAATTTTTTTAATTTTAATTCCATTTGTATTATTTGCTTATAAAGTAGATATTTTAACATGGAAAAAACATTATACGTTTTATCAGTTTTTAAAAGAAAATAAAATTCCTTTATCCATTTATTATAATTTAAAACCCGGTATCAAAAGAAAAGTTAGACATATCTTAACGGGAGAAAAAATATTTATATTAAAAAACAACAATAATTTTAAACAAGCTTTAATACCAATTGACACAAAAAATCAACTGCAAATAATAAAAACAAACAATAAATATATAACAAAAATCGTTCCTATAATATATGATTCTTTTCAAAAAAAAGTTCAAATTACCATTAATCATTATTTAAACTATGACATATACAAAACAACAGGTTCAATGCTTTTGTCAAGAAAATTAATTTCCATTTTTAAAGACAAAATAAATTTCAGAGCAATTCCCAAAAATACTAAAATCAATATTGTATATGAAGAAAAAACAAGATTTGGTAAAATAAAAGATATTAAAATTTTATTTGCTTCAATTTCTAATAAATATTATCATTATTTAGCCTTTTTAAATCCGTATGACAACAGATATTACGATCAAAATGGTAGAAGTTTGAGAGGTATGTTTTTACCTGCTCCTCTTAAATACAAAAGAATATCTTCATATTTCGGAATGAGATTACATCCTATTTTACATGTATGGAGAATGCATGATGGAATAGATTACGTAAATAAAATAGGAACTCCAATTCATGCCGTAGCCGATGGCAAAATAATTTACAAAGGTTGGATAAGAGGTTATGGAAAAAGTGTAGAAATTAAACATAAAGACGGTTATATGACCCTTTATGCCCATCTTCACGGCTGGCCAAGAGGTATTTATGTAGGGAAATGGGTAAAACAAGGACAGATAATAGGATATCTTGGAGATACTGGTCTTTCAACTGGTCCTCACTTACATTTTGGAGTTATGCATTATGGTAGATGGATTAATCCTTTGAAAATAAAAAATTCCGCCAGAATAACATTATGGGGGAAGAAAAGAAAAAGATTCCTCTCATACATTGAAAAATTCGCAAAAGAACAAAATATAGCATTAGCTTTAAAATGAGAATATTATTAATATTTTTGCCGTTTTTTGTTTTTGCCCAAAATTTAATTATTAAATACCTAAATTTACAGCCCTATTATTACAAAAATCAAATAATAAACCTGAGATTTAAAATTATATCGCCTGTAAATGACCTAAATTTCACCTCTATAAATACTGAATTGAATATTTCCAAACAAACTCCTTATATTTATATTGTAAATGCAAAATTCAAAGCGGACGGTTATCCTAAAAATATTTTCATAATTTCAAAAGAAATTAATCAAGTAATTGATTTAAATAAAATAATAAAAATAAAAAATTTACAGCCTGTAAAAAATTTTTCAAATGTTTTAGCAGAAAATTTAACAGTTAAAGATACAATTTCAACTTTAAGCCATAATAAAATATTACTCTCTTTTATTATAAAATGTAAAAATTGTAATATTAGAGATTTTCATATAAAAAAAGATGAAAACTTAACCGTTTTAAATAACAATGAAGCTGCTTATTTAGTAACATTACCCAAAAAGATAAAAAATTTTCAATTTTATTACTTTAACACCAAAACCCAAAATTTTAAAAAAGTAACAGTTCCTATAAAGCTTAAAGAAAATACCATAAGCACTCAAACGAATATTAATCCAAATGAAAATAATTTTTTTACACCAATTAATATATTGATATTAATTATTATCGCTTTTTTTTTAATTTTGTTTTTAATTTATCAAAAAATATGGATTTTAATTTTCCCTTTATTATTTTTCGTTATAATAATTTATCAATTTATACCAAAAGGTGAAATATTCTTGAAAAAAGGAGATAAACTAACTATACTTCCAACTTATAATTCAACGGTAATTTATATAATAAAAAAACCTCAAAAAGCAAAAATTTTGGAAAAATCGAGAAATTACGTGGAAGTAAAGGTTAACAATAAAATAGGATGGATAAATGAAAATCATTGATTCTTTTGCATCTTATATAAAATTAATATATGGAGGAATATGTATCTTTAAAACATCCATCCTTTGCGGAATTGATCCTAAAAACGAATTAAAATATAGAAAAAAATGCGCTGAAATTTTAACTAATTTGATAGCAAAAGAAGTTATTATAGAAGGAGTATATGATAAATCGGCACAAATGTATATAGGGAATCATACTCATAGTTTAGACATTGCTTTAATGGAATTTGTTATTAAAGAAAAACTTATCTCAATAGCTAAAAAAGAGCTTGGAGAAATCCCTATAATTAAATATATGCTAACTAAAACTGATATGATTTTAGTTGATAGAAAAGATAAAAGATCTATTATTAAAACAATAGCCGAAGTTAAAGATAGAATCAATAGAGGTATGAAAATTATGGTATATCCAGAAGGCACCAGAAACAAAATCAATCCCAAAAAAATGCTCCCTTGGAAAAAAGGTGTAAAAGCAATTGCAGAAAAGCTTAATTTAAAAGTTCAACCGTTTGTTATAGTCAATTTGCCCTTTGCTTTCAAAAAACATCCTTTCAGGGTTGAAAAACAAATAATAAAGGTTATATTTTTAGAAAGCTTTTATCCAAAGGATAATCCTAACTGGTATGAAGAAACTAGAAAAAAAATGCAGCAAATTTTAGATAAAGAATATAAGGAGAATAAATGAAATTTGATACTTATTTAGCAATTGGTATAGGTGGTTTTATAGGTGCAATACTCAGAGCATATACAGCAGGAGTTGTAAATCATGCAATAAAACATGATATTCCATTTGGAACATTATCGGTCAATTTAATAGGAAGTCTTATTTTAGGTATTCTAATAGGTTTAATTCAATTTTCAGCCATTCAAAATCCTTATGTAAAATCTATGCTTACAACTGGAATGATGGGAGCTTTTACCACTTTTTCCACATTTGCGGTTGAAAGCTTTTTTTTGATTAAAAATGATCTTTTAATGGAAAGTTTGGTTTATATATCTCTTAACGTTTTCGGCTCCATTTTTCTCGCAGCTGCAGGTTATAAGTCAATAGAGGCAATTCTTGGATAATTTTTTTAAAGTTATTATTTTTCTTTGGATTCTCTTTTTTATTTTTTTCATTTATAATATTTATGACATTCTTAAATTCAAAAAATATTTACAAAATCTTAAAAAAACACCTTGCAATTGTAAAAAAGAGCTTAAAAAGATAGATATTTATAATAAATTACCCAATGAACTTAAAGAAATTTTGGAATTTAAAATAAAAAGATTTTTGCATGAAAAAAAATTCATACCTAGATATATGCAAATAAACAATGAAATAAAAACATTAATTGCATTTTACGCCTGTCTTCCAACACTAGCATATAAAAATTTTTGCTATCCTAGTTTAAAATATATTTATGTTTATCCTCACACAATTATAAAAAAACATATCGAACAAAACGGAATTGTTAAAAAAGAAATGTTAATAAGCGGAGAAAGCATAGGAGAAAGTGTTGTAATTGCTTGGGATGAAGCAAAAAGAGAAATTTTTCATTATAAAAAAAGAAATGTCATAATACACGAGTTTGCACATGAACTAGATTTTGAAGAGGGAATGGTAGATGGCATACCTGTTTTTGCATATAAAAATTATGATAAATTTAAAGAAATTTTAAACAAAAGTTATGAAAAAGCTCAAAAGGAACATATAATCGATGAATATGCCTTTACCAATAAAGCGGAGTTTTTTGCCGTAACAACAGAATATTTTTTCTTAAAACCTCGAACTCTTAAAACACATTACCCCTCTTTATACGAAGAATATAAAAAAATTTTTAAATTTAATCCTGAAATTTTTTAAAACAAAGAAAAACAATCTTGACATAAAAAGATAATTTCCCTATAATTCTACTCCACAAAGAGTTGACCCGT
>CAZIBT010000024.1:0-10400 GCA_964537435.1 uncultured Nautiliales bacterium
ATAGTAAGTTTTGTAAGCTGTTATATAGCTGTTAAATGGTTTTTGAATTTCGTTAAAAAATATAGTTTAATTCCTTTTGGAATTTATAGAATAATAATTGGAATTTTGCTTTTTTATTTTTTGAATAAAGGCATTATCATCAATCATTAAAAAATGTTTTTAAAAAAATATAATAAGCAACATATAAAACAACAATAAAAACGCCTATAGAAATTAATGGATTAGATGTATATCCACCTATTAACATAACAATAGCACTAAATATTAAAAATAAAGAAAAAACAAAAAAGGCTATTTTTTGTATTTTTTCAAAATTCATTGAACGATTTTATAAAATTCTTTGAATATATATTTGCTATCATGTGGTCCTGGAGAAGCTTCTGGATGATGTTGAATGGAAAAAACAGGCTCATTTTTATATTTCACACCTTCTATTGTTCCATCAAATAGATTGGTATGTGTAACCTCAGCAATTTCTTTTATTTTCTCTGGAACATTGTAGTTATGGTTTTGAGCTGTTATTTCCACAACCGGATGTCTATCTATATGGTTTTTAACTGGATGGTTTCCACCGTGATGTCCGAATTTAAGCTTATAAGTTTTATATCCATGAGCAATACTTAAAAGCTGGTGCCCAAGGCAAATGCCAAACATAGGTATTTTTTCTTTTAATAATTTCTCTATTTTTTTATGAATTTCTTTTAAAATTAAAGGATCTCCCGGACCGTTACTCAAAAAAACCCCTCCAATTTGTCCATCTTTATACATTTTGATAATTTCCTCAGCCGTGGTTGAATAAGGCAAAACCAGACATTCCATACCTGCTTCGGTAAGTTCATTTAAGATATTTCTTTTCACTCCAAAATCAAAAACAGCTATTTTTTTGTTAGTTCTTTTTTCTTTATATTTAAATTTATTAGCATCCCAAGCTCCGTTAGGATGAATATAAGGCTTTTTAGTGCTAACCTCTTTTATATAATCAATCTCTTCGATTCGAGGGGAATTTTTAAGAATTTTTTCAAGTTCTTTTTTATTATGAATTTTGGTTGAGGCTATCATCATCATAGCCCCTTCGTTTCTTATTACTTTTGTAAGAAATCTTGTATCAATATCACAAATTCCCAAAACATTGTGTTCTTTTAAATATTTACTTAAAGACTTTTCCCCTCTGAAATTAGAGTATTTATCAACATATTCTCTAACTAATATTCCTTTAAGCCATACATTTTTGCTCTCTTCATCATCTTCATTTACACCCACATTACCAATTTCAGGCATTGTAAAAACTACAAACTGCCCTGCATAGCTAGGGTCAGTTATAATTTCTTGATATCCGCTCATTGATGTATTAAAAACAATTTCGCCTACTTCAGTTTTATCTGCCCCAAAACCTTTCGCTTCAAAAAATATTCCATTTTCAAGTAAAATACTTACTCTCATATCAAACCTCTTTTTCTGAGTTCCTGCTCATAAAGTCTTTGAAAAACAAGTTCAAATTCTTCGGTTCCGGGAATTAACGGCCTTTTGTAATGTTCTATTTTTTCGTATGTGGCATCTCTTGCATCTCTTTCTCTGTTTAAAAATTCCATAATAGAATTAAATATTATATTTTTTATTTTTCCATCTCTCACATCATAATCAATAAATTCCTTATCCCAAAGCTCCTTTACCAAAAAATGCGAAAGATCATCGATTCTATCGGTTCTATTTAGATTAAACCCTTCTTCTTGGGCTATTTTTTTCTTAATCAGTTTAAAAATCTCTCTTCTATCAACATCATAAAACAAAAATTCATTTTCTTCCTCTTGTTTTGTTAAAATTTCTCTTGCTTTATCTTCAATTTCCCTCTCCCACAATGCATCGTCCATTATAATTTCTTCAATTTCTCTAATTGCATTATCTATTCCTTTGGGAAAAGTTATATATCCGCTGTTTAATAAATCATATGCCACTTTTCTTGCAATAAACGGAACTTGAGCTTCTTTAATGAGCATATTAAGCCTTTTTTTGAAATTATAACAAAGTTTCTAATATTAAATTATTAAAATTTTCAGCAAATTTGATAGCTTCTTTTGCTTTTTCACCTTCAACCTCAAAAACTACTGCTCCTTGCGTATCTAAAATTCCACCAGAAGCTATTATATTTGCTTTTAAATTAAATAAATCTTGAAATGCTTCAATTTCCGTATAAACAAATCCCGCAAAAAATCTTAAAAGTGCAACTTTATTACCCATTGCATAATCAACATTTTGGGAAGCTGGATAATAATAAGGAATTAACTTTTCATGACCAACAGGGATAATAATTTTAGCACCTCTACAGACAGCTTTAATATAAAAATTTCCAAAAGTTCCGCCATTTTTATCTGCAGCTAAAACAGCGGCTTGTTTATCTCCGTTTTCATACCATAAAGCATTTGCACCTTTAATAAAAATATCATTTTTGTTGATATCAAACTCATTTATTTTTATTTTTCTTCCGTTTTGTAAAACAACAGGATTGGGACGTTTTTCATTTACATTTAACTTATAGTTATAATTACACCCCGCAACATAAGGTATTTTAAATTCAATCCCCAAATGATATAAAATATACTGATTCGTCAAGCCATAAGCAAAATATATTCTTTTTGAAAAATCAAGTTTTTTAATTAATGCCAAAGCTATTAAATGTCTAGCTCCCGTTGGTGTTAGTAGAATTTGTGCTTTCATTTTTCTCACTTTCCATTAATTGTGTAAAATGAGCGGCCTTTTGGGGTGTCATAGAAGCTAATATTTTGGATAAAATCCTTGCAGGAAGCTGGGAAAGGATTTTTAATGCATCTTTATCATTCATATTTTCCAAAATTGAAGCCGCATTTTTTGGCCTCATTTTTGCATAACTTTGGGTAAGTTTATTTAATTTAGCCATCTTTATAGCTTCTAAAATTTGTTTATTTTTTTTAATTAAATCCTGAATTTCTTTTTTTTCGTTTTCTATTTTAGCCAAAGTTGCATTAAGCTCTTGTTGTTTTATTTTAAGCTCTTTTTCTTTTTTTTTCATTAAAGCCAGATAGGTGTTTTTTAAATTTTCAAGCGCTTCTTGTTTTTCCAAAATCTGTTCAGCCTCAGCTTCTAATTCTGCTTTTTTTTGTGCAAAAATCTCATAACAATCAATTAATTTTTGATTATCAACAGCAAAAAGAGGAGAAAAAATCAATAAAAATATAATCAAAATTCTAAATTTTATATTTTTCATTTTTCATTTTCCATTTTTAATAAATTTCTCCAAGAATATCGCCGACTTCAACATAATCTTTCTGATTTAAATATTTAAAATGATCTACCCCAAAAAACAATAAAATAGATGAGCCAAACTCAAATCTTCCAAGCTCATCTCCTTTTTTTAATTTTATCGCTTTTTCGTATTCAAATGTTGTGATATTGTCATAATCTTTTTGCAATCTCTCATCAAAATTAATTATTATTTTTCCTATGCACATTGCCCCCACCGCTACAAAATAAAAATATCTACTTTTTGAATCTCTGCATTTTAGCACAATTCTTTTATTTTTTGGAAAAACAATCTCTTTTTCAAGAACACTAGGTTTAACAGACTTTAGCACACCAGGAATATATGTTGCTTTTACAATTTCCATATCTATAGGCACGTGAAAACGATGATAATCACTAGGAGAGAGATACAAATTCACATAATATCCGCCCTCTAATTTTGTTTTATATGGAATTAACTCATTTAAAGAATATTCCTTACCTTTAATCTGATAAACTTTCTCTCCTTCTATTTCTCCATCCATTATTACTTCCGAATCGCAAGGGCTTACAAAAATATCTTCATCTTCATAAAATTCGATAAATTGTTTATGTCTTATAAAAAGATCGTTTAGCGTTTTATATTCACACGGATTTTCAGGTTCAAATTCGCTCATATCAATCTTATAAAATTTCACATACATTTTATTTATAAAACACTGGATAGATTTTGGAAAAGGCGTTTTTGCCAGTTTGATTATTAAATTGGTAAAGGGGGAGGGGTTCATTTTAAATTCACTCCTTTTTCTCCTTTTTTAATTTCACCTATAACATAACCATCAGAATTTTTTAAAACATTATCCACATTCCCTTCATCCACGGCCAAAATCATACCAACACCCATATTAAATGTTCTAAACATCTCTTTTTCATCAATAAACCTTCCCATAAACTCAAATATCGGAAGCACTTTAATTTTATCTTTATAAACAACAGCTTCAAGAGTTTCAGGTAATACTCTCGGTAAATTTTCAACAATTCCACCGCCGGTAATATGGGCTAAGGCATTAATAAAAGGCTTTAATCTTTTAAAATCCTTAACATAAATTTTTGTAGGTGTAAGTAAAATATCAATAAGTCTTTTTCCTTCTATTTCATCATAAAATTTCATATTTAATTTTTCAAAAAAAAGTTTTCTAACAAGAGAAAAACCATTTGAATGAATTCCACTACTTGGAAGAGCTATTAAAATATCTCCCTCTTTTACTCTGGGATTAAGCTCTGATTCTTCCGCTACTCCCACCGCAAATCCGGCTAAGTCAAAATCATTTTCGCTATACATCCCGGGCATTTCAGCTGTTTCACCGCCGATTAAAGCGCACTCAGCCTCTTTACAACCTTTTGCAATCCCTTTTATAACCTCACTTGCAGCTTCAACATCCAATTTTCCTGTTGCATAATAATCAAGAAAAAACAGAGGCTCACCAAAATTGCAAATCAAATCATTTACACACATAGCAACAAGATCTATCCCTACCGTGTCATATTTTTTTGATTCGATTGCAAGTTTTAGTTTTGTTCCAACTCCATCTGTAGCACTTAACAAAACAGGATTTTTATAATCTTTTGGCATTTTAAATGCTCCTGCAAAACTTCCTATACCCCCAACCACATTTTTGTTGAATGTTTCTTTGACTAATGGTTTTATTCTTTCAACAAGCGTATTGCCGGCATCAATATCAACACCGCTTTCTTTATAGCTTATTTTCATTTTCATCCTTTTCGTAACAGCTTCCCAATAATTTAACCAATATCCAGGTGCTTGGACAAAAATCAAATGCAAAATAGATAAAAAGCATTATTGACATAAAAGCCAACAGTATTATAGCCGCCAATGAATATCCTTTGGCAAGCAAAAATAAAATAATAAGCGTAAAAATACTCATAACCAGTCTTTGAAGCCTTTCTCCGCAAAAAATTCTATTTGTTTTCATTTATCTCCTTTAGAAAATTATTCTATTAATTTCATTCATTTTATCACTTGCTATTTGTTTTGCTTTTTTATTTCCTTTGTTAATTATATCCAAAATATCACTATCTTTTAAAGAAGCTTTTTTTTCTCTTATGGGAGAGAGAATTTTATCAATATTTTTAGCACACTTTTTTTTGCATTCCACACATCCAATTGCTCCTTCTTTACATTCTTTTTCTATTTCCATAACTTCATCTTTTGGAGAAAATGCCTTATGATATTCAAAAACAGTGCAAATTTCAGGATGCCCGGGGTCTGTTTTTTTTATTCTGGCAGGGTCAGTTTTAGCCATTCTGATTTTTTGCCAAATGTTTTCTTTTGATTCATCCAAATAAATCGCATTATTATAACTTTTGGACATTTTCCTACCATCAAGTCCTGGAAGTCTTGCGTTTTGTGTAAGAAGTTCTTTTGGCTCTTTGAATACTTCTTTTTTGTAAAGAAAATGAAAATGCCTGACAATTTCTCTTGCAAGTTCCAAATGCGGTCTTTGGTCTTCCCCTATTGGCACAAAAGAAGCGTCATACAAAATAATATCGGCTGTTTGAAGCACTGGATATGTTAAAAATCCGGCATTGTTTTTTTTCTTATACTCTTCTTGGAGCATTGCATCTTTATAGGTTGGGTTTCTTTCAAGCCAACTAACAGGCGTTATCATATTCAAAATCAAATATAATTCTGCATGCTCTTTTATTGCACTTTGAATGTAAATATTTGATTTTTCTGGGTCAATTCCACTTGCTATCCAATCTTTTACAAGCTCGATTGAATTTTTTTTCAAATCAATGTTTTCATCGAATTTTGTTGTTAAAGCATGCCAATCAGCAACAAAATAAAAACATTCATATTTTTCTTGCAATTTTTTCCAATTTTCCAAAACTCCCAATAAATGCCCCAAATGTAATTTGCCTGTAGGTCTCATTCCGCTTACTACTCTCAAATTTAACTCCTATTATTTTTTTCTCTTGGTATCAACACTATAGGACTACCTGTAAAATCCTCTTTTTTTCTTAAGAAGTTTATCAAATATCTTTCATATGAAAAATGAAGTTTTGCTCTGTTCATAATTAATGCAATACTTGGTGGTTTAATCCCAAACTGTGTGGCATAATAAATTTTTATCTCTTTTCCTCTTATATCCGTTGGAAGATTGTGTTTTACAGTAGCCTCTTTTATCCATTCATTAAGTTTTGACGTAGGAATTCTTTTTGTATAGTTTCCAAAAACATAAATTATTTTTTCTTTTAATTTTTCAATATTTCTTTTTGTTTTGGCACTCACTACTATAAAAGGAGCATAATATAAATATTTAAATCTAAATCTAACTTCTTCTTCAAATTTTTTATAATCTGTTTTTGCCTCATCCCATTTATTAGCAACAATTATAGAGGCAACTTTATGTTTTTGAATAAGCCCGCCTATTTTTTCATCAAGTTCAACAATCCCTTCACTTGAATCCAAAACTAAAATAGCCAAATCTGCTTCTTTTAACACCTTTTCTGTTCTCATAAGAGCATATTTTTCAATATCTTTGATTTTGCTCCTTCTTCTAATTCCAGCGGTATCAACAAATGTTATATTAAATCCATTAAAATATACACTCTCATCAATCGGATCTATCGTAGTTCCGTCAATTTCGCTGACAATAACCCTCTCTTCTCCCACCAAAGCATTAAGAATAGAACTTTTACCAACATTCACTCTTCCGACAATTGCTACTTTGATTTCTTTAAACTCTTCTAAATTTTCTTCATTTTCGTTAAATAAATATTCAAGTGGTATATTCTCTTCAATTGAAGTGGCCTCTACAAATTTTTGTTTTTTAGGAACAAACTTTTTAATTTTTTCAATAAGTTTTCCAACTCCTCTATTATGTGCTATTGAAATGGGATATATTTCTTTAATTCCAAGCTCATAAAAATCATATACTTTTTCCATCATTTTGTCATTATCAACCTTATTGACAACCAAAATAATATCTTTTTTTAATTTTTGAAGAGTTCTTATGTATTTTTTCTCTTCTTCATCAGGTATAGTTTTGGCATCTACCATATAAAGAATCAAATCTGCTTCTTTAGCCGCATTTAAGGCTTTTTCCTTAACTTTTTCAAATAGCCCATCTCTCTTTTCAAGACCACCGGTATCAAGAACTAAAATATCTTCAAGCTCCTCATCCAAGCTGACCTCTCTTTTTTTAACATCCCTTGTGGTGCCAGCCTTTTTAGAAACAACAGCATCTCTTTTTTTTAAAATTCTATTAAAAAAAGAGCTTTTACCAACATTGGGTTTACCTAATATCGCTACTTTTAACATTAATATATCTTTCCTTTTTCAAACTTTTTATATACTATCTTTATAACTTATTTTTTTACTTAACAAATCTTTCATATTCAAATAATTATTAAGTGCGTTTATATATGCCTTGGCACTAGCTAACATTGTATCTATGCTAAGTCCGTGTCCCATTACAGCCGGTTTATTTTCATCAAAAATGACTTTTACCATAACTTTTGCAAGAGCATCTTTCCCCTCACTTACAGCTTCTACCTTATAATCCATAAGTTTTCCAGTAATTCCACTTATCCTGTCTATTACTTTAAATACAGCATCTATTGTCCCTTCTCCTATTGCAGCATCGGTATATATTTTATTTTCATATTTTATTTTTGCAGCGGCACTTGGCATTCCATTGCTACAATCACTGAGCTGAAGTGAAATTAATTCATAAATTTTAGGCGTTTTATCCCCCGCCTCATTCAAAAGTGCCAAAATATCTTCATCATATATCTCTTTTTTTCTATCAGCAAGTTTTTTAAACTTTATAAAAAGTTCATTAAGCTCTTCTTCGCTTATATCATTAAATCCAAGAGCTTCAAGTTTTTTCTTAAATGCATGTCTACCGCTGTGTTTGCCTAAAACAATCGTATCTTTTATATCTAGCCCTATATCTTCTGCTTTCATAATCTCATATGTTTCTTTGTGTTTAAGAACCCCATCTTGATGAATTCCACTCTCATGCGCAAAAGCATTCCTTCCCACAATGGCTTTATTAGCTTGAGGTTCAATTCCAGTTACGTTCGCAACAAGCCTGCTGGCATTATAAATTTCTTTTGTATTTATTCTAGTATCTATATTTTCAAACAAATCGCGCCTAACTTTAATTGCCATAACTATCTCTTCAAGTGCGGCATTACCAGCTCTTTCTCCAAGACCATTAACAGTGCACTCAACCTGTCTAGCACCATTTAAGACACTATATAATGAATTTGCCGTTGCAAGCCCCAAATCATTATGACAATGAACAGAAAAAATAATATTTTTTGGAAAATATTCAACCAGCTCTTTAATCATAGCCCCCATTTCAGTAGGAAATCTATATCCAACTGTATCTGGAATATTAATTGTTGTTGCTCCAGCTTCTATTACAGCAGAAATTATCTCCTTTAAAAATCCCATTTCACTTCTTCCGGCATCCTCACAGCTAAATTCCACATCCTTAACAAAAGTTTTTGCAAATTTAACTGCTTCAACAGCCCTTTTAATTACTTCATCTGGACTCATTTTAAGCTTAAATTGCATATGAATAGGGCTTGTGGCTATAAAAGTGTGTATTCTTTTAAAAGGTGCAGGTTCGATTGCTTTTGCTGCAGCCTCAATATCTTTTTCAAGTGCCCTTGCAAGAGAACACACTGTTGAATTTTTTATCTCTTTTGCAATATTATTTATCGCCTCAAAATCACCAGGACTTGCCGCTGCAAATCCAGCTTCTATAATATCGACATTTAATTTTTCAAGCTGTTTAGCAACTTTAATTTTCTCTTCTATCGTCATACTTGCGCCAGGGCTTTGTTCTCCATCTCTTAGAGTTGTATCAAATATTTTTACCATTTCCATAAAAAATCCTTTATAAAATTTTCTAATTATATTTAAAAATAAAATATTTATCAAGCGATAAAAATTATTATTTACTAATTTTTCTTGCCTTTATTATCCCTTTTACCCCTCTATAAACTCCGTAAAAAGAATATATGCTTAAAATAATTGCAATACCCTCAACAGGAAAAAGATAAATAAAAGAAGCTATTATAATAATAGAAACAAGAATTTTTATTGCTACATTTTTATTTAAATTTATTTTTTTAAAACTAGGATATCTAAAATTACTTACCATTAAAAAGGCTAAAAACAGAGCTCCTAACAATATAATTATATCCAAATGTCCTTGATATTTTATATCAAGCATAATCCAACTACCAAGCACTACCGCAGCTGTAGGAATTGGAAGCCCTATAAAATATCTTGGGTCAAGTTC
Organism: uncultured Nautiliales bacterium; assembly: GCA_964537435.1. Taxonomy (GTDB): domain Bacteria; phylum Campylobacterota; class Campylobacteria; order Campylobacterales; family Nautiliaceae; genus JALTBU01. Next base: position 9,597 of record CAZIBT010000024.1, read on the forward strand.
ACCTGTTGTTACATTAAACCTTGCAAGTCTTATAGCTCCCAAAACCACAAAAAGACCGCTTGTTAAAGCTCCAAACCTCCCATAATTTTCACCTATTGCAAAAAAAAGCATCATAGCCGGTGCTACTCCAAAAGCAACAATATCTGCAAGAGAATCAAATTCAACCCCAAATCTGCTGGTTGTGTTTGTAAGCCTTGCTAGCCTTCCATCAAGTCCATCCGCTACAAGCGAAAAAAGAATATAAATAAATGCTTTTTCAAATTTTCCCTGAGATGAAGCTATAATACTCATTACACCTAAAAAAGCGCTAAGAGCTGTAAAAAAATTAGGCAGTAAAAACGCTAGATTAATTTTTTTCATTAAGAAATCCTATAACATTCTCGCCGGCTCTTAGTTTTTGAAATTCTGTTACTTTAATAATAGTATTTTTAGGTAAATATATATCAACTTGAGAACCAAACATTATCATACCGTAACGCTCTGCAAGATTTATTCTCCCCAAATCCCTAAACATAATTATTCTTCTAGTAATAAACCCGGCAATCTGATTTACCACAATGTTGCATTTTTCATTTTTAAAAAGCACCCTATTTTGTTCATTTAATTCACTGGCCTTAGGAGTATTTAAAGACAAAAACTGCCCGTGTATATATTCCCTTGCCGCTATTTCCCCTTTTATAGGTGAACGTTGTATATGAACATCGAAAATTGACAATTTTATCGAAATTTTAATAGCTTCTTTTTTTGTTATAGGGGAAACATCTTCTGTAATTGCTAAAACTTCCCCATCGCTTGGAGAAATTA
>CAZIBT010000025.1:0-10135 GCA_964537435.1 uncultured Nautiliales bacterium
GAAGAAGAGAGATTTTTTGAAACAATTGATAAAGGAATGGCTCTATTTAAAGAAGAACTAGCTAAAACCACAGGAGATATATTTAGCGGTGAAGTTGCTTTTAAACTTTATGATACATACGGTTTCCCACTTGATTTGACAGAAGATATGCTAAGAGAAGTAGGCAAAAAAGTAGATATTCAAAGCTTTAATAAGCTAATGCAAGAACAAAAAAGTAGAGCCAGAGCAAATTGGAAAGGCAGTGGGGATAAAAAAGTAAATCTAAAAGATTTGGAAAAATATGAACCTAATAAATTTGTAGGATATGAACAAACTAAGATTAAAACAAAAATAAAAGCTCTTTTTGATGAAGATATGAATGAAGTTAGTGAACTAAAAGGCAGTGGTTGGGTTATGCTCGAAAACACACCTTTTTATGCTGAAAGTGGTGGACAGATTGGAGACAGAGGCGTATTAAAATGTAATGATGAAATTTGTGCTGAGGTAATTGATACTCAAAAATTTGATGATAGAAATTTATCAAAAGTAGAAAATGCTAATCTTAAAAAAGGCGATGAGATTGAAGCTATTGTTAATGAAAGCAGACGTGAAATTGCAAAACACCACTCAGCAACTCATCTTCTTCACTCAGCCCTTAGAAAAGTATTAGGAGAGCATGTAACACAGGCCGGATCTTTGGTTGAATCTAATAGATTTAGATTTGACTTTACTCATCCAAAAGCATTAACAAAAGAAGAACTTGATAAAATTGAAGATATGGTAAATAATGTGATTGCAAGGGGAATTGAAGGCAGAGTTGAAGAGATGAATATTGAAGAGGCTAAGAAAAAAGGTGCAATGGCACTTTTTGGTGAAAAATACGGAAATATAGTCAGAGTTGTAGAATTTGGAGATTTTAGTATTGAATTATGCGGTGGGACACATGTAAAAAATACAGCTGAGATTGGCAGTTTTTATATAGTTAAAGAGAGCGGTGTAAGTGCTGGGGTTAGAAGAATTGAAGCAGTAGCAGGACTAGCGGCATATAAATATGCAAAAGGCTATAGAGATTTAGTAGAAGAGATTAAGCTAGAGAATAAAGCAAAAGATATTAAACAATTTATAGATAAACAAAAAGAAGAGATAAAATCGCTTAAAAATGAAATAAAAGAGCTTCAAAAAGCGGCAGTTAAAGAGATTAAACCTATTGAAAAAAACGGAATTAATTTTGTAATTGAAAGAATTGACAATGCAAATTTAAAAGAATTAGCAACTGATTTAAAAGGTAAAATTGATAATTTAGTAGTTTTACTTGTAGGTGAAAATAAAGGAAAAGTTCAAATAGTTGCAATAAGTAAAGTTCCTGAAATTAAAGCTGGAGATTTAATCAAAGAATTTGCACCAATTGTAAATGGGAAAGGAGGTGGAAAACCTGATTTTGCACAGGGTGGCGGAAAAGATATCAGTAAAATTAATGAACTTATAAAAAAAGCAAAAGAAAAATTTTTAGGGGTATAAATGAATGTATTATTGATTGAAGATGATTTACAATTAGCTAGAATAGTAAAAAAAATACTGGAGGCGAAAAATTATAAAGTAACTTTAATAGACAATGGAGATGATGCGTATGAGGATATAAAAAAGAGATTTTATAATCTTTATTTGATAGATATCAATATTCCGGGAATAAACGGCTTAGAACTGGTAAAACAGATAAGAAAACTTTATGATGAAGCCGTTATTATTATGATAACGGCTAGCATTGATGAATATTATTTTCAAAAAGCTTATGAATATGGATGTGATGATTATATAAAAAAACCTTTCCATGCTACTGAACTTGAAGTGAGAATAAAGCATTTATTAAATAATCAAAAAAGTATTGAATTTGACGAATATGAATTTAATTTTGAGGAAATGGAACTTTATAAAAATTCTCAAAGAGTTTCGTTAAGAAAAAAAGAGAGAAAATTTTTATATTTGCTTTTAAAAAATATAAACAGAACCGTATTAACACATAAAATAATCGATTTTGTATGGGAAGAACAAAATAAAAACAATTATCCAATACGTCAGTTGGTAAATGAGCTAAGAAAAAAATTTGACAAAGATTATATAAAAACAATAGTCGGAATTGGTTATAGGTTTGAAAGCGAAAATTAAATTAAATAAAAATTTTTATTTAATAATATTTTTTATAATTTTTTGTTTGTTGCTTTGGACACAGTATCATTATTCAAGAAAAAACATAATAAATACATTTAAAAATCGACAAATTGCCCAAACATTTTTGATTAAAAACAAATTTAAAACTATATTTGACAATGCTGAACTTGTTTTTAAAAGCAAATTGGAAGAAAATATAAAAAAAATAAACACTTTATATTTATTATATGATAATCTCAAAACTTTCAATCCTTCCAATGCAGTCTCTATTTTAAATAAAAACGAAAAAAAAGGGCATTATGAAGTATTTATAATCGATAAACATTACAAAATAATAAAAACTTCTTATAAACCTGATTTAGGATATAATCTTGGGAAATTTCCGGTTTTTAGAAAGATTTTGAATAACGTTTTTACTGGCAAAGAACAAATTGACATTTCTCCTATTTATATTGATCCTGCTTCAATGAATTTAAAAAGATATTTTTTAATACTCTCCCCAGATAAAAAATATTTATTGCAAGTTGCTTATGTTATTGACATATACCCTTTACTTAGGAAAACATATTTTGACATAAAAAGTAAATGTGAAGATTTGCAAAAATTAAAACTCTATTTTGTATCAAAATATTTGATTTATCCTATATATTTTAATCAAAGAATATTAAATAAAACTCCTTTGGATATTTTAATGAAGCAATCTAAGAAGATTTTTGAGACAATAATAAAAAAAGCAAAAATTAAAACAAAGCCCACAAAATTTTCAATCGATAAAAACACAGCAAAAGAGGTGTTTGATATTTTTCAGAAAAAAAGTTTAATTTCATTTTTAGATTTAAATAAACATACATTTGAAATATATACGATCATAAATGGATTTTTTAAAAATTTTTCCAATAAATTAATAATAGATAATGTATATAGCACCAAAATTTTGGAAAAAGATCTGCAAAATTTAAAAAATAGATATCTATTTATTCTGTTTTTTATTGTTTTGATAATTTTGCTTGTTAAATTAATTATTTATTATATCAGTTATAAATTAAACGAACTTGTTGCACATATGAAAAATAATAAGGAAATTAAAAGAGATGATGCTTTTATAAAAGAAATTGACGATTTAATATCTACCTATAACCATTATAGAAATAGATTAAATGAAGAAGTAGAAAAAAACAAAAAAATTTTGCAGCAAAATAGAAAATTTATTATTGATACTGTTCATCAAATAAAAACCCCTCTTAGTATTATTACTTTAAACAGCGATTTTATTAAAATGAAATTAAATTCTAATGATGAGGAAATAAAAGAGGCTTTAGATGAAATTGATGCTGCAATTTCTATGCTTACAACCTCTTATGAAGATCTTTCTTATTTATCGAGTGAAAATATAGTGGAATATAAACCCTCCAATATCAATATTTCCGATATTATAAATCAGCGGATTAAATTTTTTCATAACCTTGCAAAAGCTAAAAATAAAAAAATTGTTTCAAATATAAAAAAAGACATTTATTATAAAATAAACAAAGTGGAAATAGAGAGGATAATTGACAATAATATTGCAAATGCAATTGAATATTCTACTGAAAAAGATATTTTGGTTGAACTGACAAAAGAAAAAGAAATTGTTTTAAAAGTCATTTCTAAAGGAGAAAAAATAAAAAGTCCTGATAAAATTTTTGAAAAAAACTATAGGGAACATTCGCATAAAAGAGGGCTTGGAATGGGGCTTAGCATTGTAAAAAAAATATGTGAAAAATATGGTATTAAATATAAGGCTTATCATGATAATGGGTATAATATTTTTGAATATATATTTAAAATTTAATTTGTTACAATTACAATAAAATAAAGGTGTTTAATGTTTATTTTATGCTCTTCGTCAAAAACAAGAGCAATGCTTTTAAAAAAAGCCGGTATTAAATTTAGCCAGAAAAATTGCGATTTTGACGAGGAAAACATAAAATCGAAAGATCCTTATGAATTTGTAACATTAGCAAGTTTTGGAAAATTCAAAGAATGCAAAAAATGTTTTGCAAACAAAAATATAATAACGGCTGATACAGTTGTAAGTGATGGGAAAAAAATTTTAAGAAAAGCAAAAGATAAAAAAGAAGCCGAAAAACTACTTTTGGCACAAAGCGGAAAGAAAATAAAAATAATAACTGCTATGTGGGTCGTTTTTAATGAGCGTGTATTTTCAAGGCTCGATGAAACGGTTTATGAATTTTATAAATTTGATGAAGATGACCTTGAAAAATACCTTAATTCAAATGAATGGGTGGGGAAAGCCGGAGCATGTATGGTTGAAGGCTTTTGCAAAAAATATATAAAATCGGTAAAAGGTTATGAATCAACAGCAATGGGGCTTTGCGTGGAAGAAATATTAAACATAATCAGGAGTAAAAATGCATATTAGAGAAATTCAGGATTTTCAAAAAATACGAAAAGAGGCCAGGGCATATTTTTGCTATCTTTTACAAAGAAATATTCCAAATAGATTGCCAAATATTAGTGTGGATGTTGTTTATGAAGGACTTGAAAGGATAATAAACGAATTACCAGATGCCAATGTGGCATATGTTCTTGATGCAGAAGGGAAACAAATTAGTAAAATGATTACTTTAAAAGATAAATTTCAAAAATTTAATATTGAATTTAATCAATCCAACAGAACATATTTTTATAAAGCCGTGAAAGATAGAAAGTGTATATTAACAGATCCTTATCCGAGTTTAATAGGCGGTGAAATGGTAGTAAGTGCAGCAATACCTATTTTTAATAACAAAGGAGATTTGTTATATGTAGCGGTAATAGATATTCCTCTTGAAAAAATATTGAAATTTATTCATACGGAAAAAGGAGAAAGATTTCTTCATAATTTCAATAGAGTAATTTATGGGATTTTTGCAGCAGCTCTTTTTGCAATTTGTGCTTTGCTGTTTTTTGATGGTATAAAAATGTTTTTTACTTATACATTATCGAATATCGACGTAAAAAAAATGTTTGAATCGACAATTCTTATAACTTTGTCCCTGGCTCTTTTTGACCTGGTTAAAACGCTTATGTTCGAAGAAGTTATAGGTGAAAAGGAAGAACATCCGTTTGCAATACACAAAACAATGATTAAATTTTTGGGAAGTATTGTTATTGCTCTTGCTATTGAAGGGTTGATGCTTGTATTTAAATTTGCGATGATTAACCCTAAAATGCTTATATACGCTTCAATGCTTCTTGCTTCTGTAACTATTTTGCTTGTTGGATTAGCATATTATATGAAATCGGTGGGAAAAGACATAAAATAAATGGAGAATGGAAAATGGAGAATGTAAAAATTGGTATAGTTGATTATAATATGGGAAATCTTGCAAGTGTTAAAAACGCTTTAAAAAAAATAGGGGCAAATGCAGAAATAGTAAAAGACGCTCAAAAACTTAAAAATTATGATAAATTAATTCTTCCGGGGGTTGGAGCGTTTGGTGATGCTATGGAGCATTTAAAGCAAACAGGATTAGATGAAGCCATAAAAGAATTTGTAAAAAGTGGGAAATATTTACTTGGTGTTTGTCTTGGTATGCAGCTTTTATTTGAAAGTTCTAAAGAATTTGGAAATTATAATGGTCTTGGCTTAATAGAAGGAGAGGTTGTATATTTTGATAAGAAAAAAACAAAAAATCATAAAATCCCCCATATGGGATGGAATAAACTTTTTAATATAAACTCTCCTATTTTTAAGGAAATAAAAAATCCTTATTTATATTTTGTTCATTCTTTACATGCTGTTTGCGATGAAAAATATGTAATTGGGAAAACAATATATGGATATGAATTTGTAAGTGCTGTTAATAAAGAAAATATATTCGGTATTCAGCCTCATCCTGAAAAAAGTCATAACAATGGTTTAAAAATTCTTCAAAATTTTGTAAATTTAGGAGTTTGATTATGGAAATTTTCCCGGCAATTGATTTAAAAGACGGCAAGGCAGTAAGACTTACCAAAGGGATTATGGAGAGTGCAAAAGTTTATAGCAGCGAACCGTGGGAACTTGCGAAAAGATTTGAGCAAATGGGCGCAAAATGGCTTCATATAGTCGATTTAAACGGTGCATTTGCAGGAGAGCCTAAAAACATAAATCAAATTGAAAAAATAAGGAAAAATACCAAGTTAAAAATTCAGTTAGGGGGCGGTATTAGAGATGAAGACACTATAAAAAAATATATTGATTTGGGAATTCAAAGAGTTATTTTAGGAAGCATAGCGGCAAGAGAACCTAAAAAAGTTATTGAACTTGCCGATAAATATAAAATAGCCGTGGGTATTGACGCAAAGAATGGTTATGTAGCGGTTGATGGTTGGGGAGGAAAGACAAATATCAAAGCTAGTGAACTTGCTGGAATTTATAAAAATTCTCAAATAGATTGTATAATTGCAACAGATATTTCCAAAGACGGAACATTAAGTGGGCTTAATATAGATTTTATACTTGAAATTCAAAACGCAAGTGAAAAAAGAGTAATAGCAAGTGGCGGCGTTGCAAGTGAAGATGATATTAAAAAAGTTAAAGAAAATGGAATTTATGGAGTAATTATTGGGAAAGCTTTTTATGAAGGTAAAATAGATTTGGAAAAAGTTTTAAAGGAGAGTAAATGAGTAAAATTTTAGTGGTTGATGATTCTTCTACAATGAGGAGAATTATAATAAATACGCTTTCAAGATTAGGATTTAAAGATACCATTCCTGCAGCTGATGGTGTGGAGGCTTGGGAAGCTTACAAAAATAATAAAGATGATATAAGTATAATAATTACAGATTGGAATATGCCAAATATGAACGGGTTGGAATTTGTAAAAAAAGTAAGATCTGTTGATAAAAAAACACCTATTATTATGGTTACTACAGAAGGTGGCAAAAAAGAGGTTATAACCGCATTAAAAGCAGGGGTTAATAATTATATTGTAAAACCTTTTACCCCTCAGGTATTAAAAGAAAAACTTCAAGCGGTAATTGGGACTAATGAAAAATAAATATTTCGAAATAAGTATATTTACCAGTGGTTTTAAAGATGAAATATCTAATTTTTTAATAGAAAGATTTAATAACGGCATTGAAGAAAAAGAGAATGTTTTAATTTTAAGAAGCGACGAACCTCTTGATAATTTGATAAACGAACTTAAAAATTATGTAAAGGCATTAGAAAAGATTTTTAATAAAAAAATAGATTTAAAAATAGAAACAAAAGAAAAAGAAAATAAAGATTGGGTAGAAAATTATAAAAAATCGATAAAACCTGTGGAAATAGAGGAATTTTATATACATCCTAGTTGGCATCTTCCAAAAGAAAATAAAATAAATATACTAATAAACCCAGCTCTTGCTTTTGGAAGTGGACACCATGAAACAACAAGAAGCTGTGTTAAGGCAATTAAAAAATATGTAAAAAAAGGAAATACTTTTTTGGATGTGGGATGCGGGAGTGGAATTTTGGGAATAGTTGCAAATAAATTAGGGGCTGAAGTTGATGCATGCGATACAGATTCTTTAGCTATAAAAAGCACAAAAGAAAATTATGTATTAAATAATGCGAGATATAATAAATTATGGGAAGGAAGTGTAAATAATGCCGATAAAAAATATGATATCGTAGTTGCGAATATAATCGCTGATGTTTTGATTTTTATATCAAATGATTTAAAAAAAAGAGTTAACAATATTTTAATACTTTCAGGTATAATTGACAAATATAAAAATAAGGTTATCGAAAAATACAAAGATTTGAAATTAATAGATGAAATAAAAGAAAACGAATGGGTTACATTGGTATTTAGAAAGGAAATGAATGGCTAACAACAATAAAAATAAAAATAATAATTTTTTCAATCAAAATCCGCTTTTACTTTTTATTATTTTTGCTGTTTTGATTATTTTGATATTTAGAAGTATTGCTCCTAGTGCTATGAGTGAAGTTAATAATTTAACTTCGTCTCAAAATCAAGTAATTCCTTTTACATATTCAGATATAAAAAAACTTGCAAAAGAAGGTAAACTAGCTTATGTTGCAATAGGAAAAAATACGGTTAAAGTTAAATTAAAAAATGGTCAAATTGTAACGGTTGAAAAAGTTCCGAATGATCCTACACTTGTTGAAACGTTAGATAAATATAATGTTCCGTATGGTGCAATAAATGATTCAAATTGGCTTAATGATTTAATATTTGGTTGGATAATCCCAATATTTATATTTTTTGCCATTTGGATGTTTTTGGCTAGTAGAATGCAAAAAGGGATGGGGGGAGTTTTAGGATTTGGTAGTGCAAAAGGTCTTATAAAATCTGAAAAACCAGATGTTACGTTTGATGATGTAGCCGGTAATGATGAAGCAAAAGAAGAGGTTAAAGAAATAGTTGATTTTCTTAAAAATCCCGAAAGATATCTAGAACTTGGTGCAAAAATTCCAAAAGGAGTTTTATTGGTAGGACCTCCTGGGACAGGTAAAACACTTCTTGCAAAAGCTGTTGCAGGAGAAGCAAATGTGCCGTTTTTTGCGGTAAGTGGAAGTAGTTTTATAGAAATGTTTGTAGGGGTAGGAGCTGCTAGAGTTAGAGATTTATTTAATCAGGCTAAAAAAGAAGCTCCTAGTATTATTTTTATAGATGAAATTGATGCTATAGGAAAATCTCGTGCAGTAGCGGGACAGATGGGAGGAAATGACGAAAGAGAACAGACATTAAACCAGTTGCTTGCTGAAATGGATGGTTTCAGTTCGGATGAGCCCGTGATTGTTTTGGCTGCAACAAACAGACCTGAAATTCTTGATCCTGCACTTCTTAGACCGGGCAGGTTTGATAGACAGGTATTAGTGGACAAACCTGATTTTGAAGGAAGGGTTCAAATATTAAAAGTTCATGTAAAAAAAATAAAAGCTGGAAAAGATGTAAATCTTGAAGAGATTGCTAGAATGACAGCAGGGCTTGCAGGAGCGGATTTGGCAAATATTGTAAATGAAGCTGCTCTTTTAGCTGGTAGAAAAAATAAAAAAGAGGTAAATCAAGAGGAATTTGTAGAAGCTGTTGAAAGGCAGATAGCAGGATTAGAAAAAAAATCCAGAAGACTTAATGAAAAAGACAAAAAAATTGTTGCCTTTCATGAAAGCGGACATGCAGTAATTGCGGAGGTAACACCGGAAGCTAAAAAAGTAAAAAAAGTTTCAATAGTCCCAAGGGGACTAGCAGCTTTGGGTTATACTCTTAATTTGCCGGAGGAAGATAAATATTTAATGCAAAAAAGTGAGCTTATAGCAGAAGTGGATACACTCCTTGGAGGAAGGGCTAGTGAAGAAATTTTTATAGGTGAAATTTCAACAGGGGCTAGTAATGATTTAGAAAGAGCCACCGATATTGTAAAATCAATGGTTAAAATTTACGGAATGAGCGATGTATCAGGGCTTATGGTTCTTGAAAAGATGACAAATAGATTTTTAGGTAGATTTCAAACTGATAGGGATTATTCTGAAAAAACCCAAGAAGCTGTTGATGAATTTATAAAAGAATTTTTGCAAAAACGATATACGATTGTTAAAGATAAACTAAAAAAATATACTCCTGTTATAAAAAGAATGGTAAAAGAGTTATATGAAAAAGAGGTTATAGAGGGGAAATTTGTTAGAGAACTTATAAAAGCTTACGAAGAAGGAAATTTTGAAAAATATGAAATTAAAGATGAGGATGCATTAGAAAAAGAAGGTGAAAATGAAAACGGAAATAATTCTTAAAGAAGGTTATCCTTATATAATAGTTTCATTTTTGATTTTTTTCATATCGCTTCTTTTTTCTTTTTCATTGATTTTTCAGCTTGGGTTTTTTATACTTTTTATTTTTTTTATTTATTTTTTTAGAAATCCAGAAAGAATCCCTGAGGATTGTAGTGAAAACGCAATAATTTCTCCAAGCGATGGGGAAGTTTTAGCAATTACAGAAGATGTTTCCCCTAT
>CAZIBT010000026.1:0-9990 GCA_964537435.1 uncultured Nautiliales bacterium
TTTTGATGATGATTATCTTGAAGAAAAGCCTATATATATATGTTGTATTAAAGATGATCAAAATAGAAATATGCTTATTTATTATCTTTTAAAAAAAGGTTATGCACCAAAAGAGATACAAAGTGAAAAAGAAGCAAATGAAGATGCAGTTATTATAAAAAATTCTATTATATTAAAAATTTCCAACAGAATAGGTGCAGTTGTAAAAAATTCGATAGTTTATCTATTTTTTGATGGATTTTTGGATACAAAACTTTCAGATATGTTCGATATTGAATATTTCAGAAGAAATCTTTTAATAGGATTTAAAGTATTTGTTTTTGATATGAATAGAGTTAAGGGTATAAATGTTCATGCCGTTAGGTTTTTAAATAAACTTGGTGTTGAGGCAGCGGAATATGGTGCACTTTTAGTGATAATAGGATTAAACAAAAAAAATATTCAGCCTCAACTTATAGAAGATTTGCTTGATTTGGGATATCTTTTTTTTGCTAATGAAGAAGAGATGTTTAATTCTGATGAATATAAAGAAGCTATGAATTCAAATGAAGCTATATATAAAAAAAGTAAAAAAATTACAAAAAATTTTATAAAGCTTTTACCTTATTTTGTAAATTCTACTATTTCTACTGTTGAAATGATGACGGGTGTCAAAGCAGAGAAAGAACCACCTAAAATTACTGAAGTTACAATTGACACATCAAAAAACTATGTTGCAAGTTCTATAGGATTTTATGGTGATATAGACGGTATGATGATACTTATTTTAACAGAAAATTTAACAAAAAGAATTTCCAAAATTTTAGTAGGGGAGGAATACAAAACAAAAGAAGAACTTAATGATTTGGTAAATGAATTTGCGAATATTATATTAGGAACTGTTAAAAGGGAAATACAAAAACATGATTTAAAAATCAATGTAACACTTCCAAAAGTTTTTGATGAAATGAAAAACCTCCAAAATATTGTAATCAACAGAAAAGGAGTTGAAGTAAAATTTTATTTTGAGGGGGAAGAATTTTATTTTTATTTAGTAAGGTAATAAATGAAAAAAATTTTTTTGATATTCGGAAATCCTGTAAATCATTCAAAATCACCACTTATGCATAATTATTTTTTTAAAAAGTCAAACCTGCCCTATTGTTATACAAGATTTCTGCTTGAAAGCGGGGATAATATAATAAAAAAATTTAAAGAGCTTAAAATAAACGGTGCCAATGTAACAGTTCCATATAAAGAATGGGCTTTTAAACTTGCTGATGAAGTTAGAGGTGTGGCAAAAGAGATGGGTGCGGTAAATACTCTTATTTTAGAGAATAATAAAATAGTAGGATATAATACCGACGGTCCAGGATTTATGGAAGTTATTAAAAATTTTGATTATAAAAATCCATTAATAATAGGAGCGGGCGGAACTGCAAGGGCAATATCTTATTTACTTAAAGCCGATATAGTAAATAGAAGTGAAAAAAAATTGGAATTTTTTAAAAAAAGGAAATTTAACGTTTATACATGGGAAAATTTTGAGTTTAAAAATTATGATTTAATAATTAATACAACATCAGCAGGACTTAAAGATGATTTACTTCCTATGCCAGAAAAAATGCTAAAAATTTTATTTAAAAATGCAAAATATGCCGTTGATGTAGTTTATGGTAAAAAAACTCCTTTTTTAAAATTAGCTGAAAGATATAATTTAATAACAAGGGATGGTCTGTATTTATTGGTATATCAAGGTATTTTAGCAATGGAATTGTTTTTGAAAAAAAAGCTAGATAAAGAAAAAACGGCAAAAATTTATTTTGATATTTTAAAATAATTTTAAGGTTTTTCCTCACTTAAAAGTTTCATTTTTGCGCCTAATTTTGTAAATTTTTCTATTAGTTTTTCATATCCTCTAAATAGATGATAAATTCTATGCACATTTGTTTCTCCTTTGGCTATAAGACCAGCCAAAACCAGTGCGCTTGAGGCTCTTAAATCTGTAGCCATTACATCTGCTCCTATTAATTTGCTTGGACCTATAATAGTAGCTGTTTTTCCGTTAATGGAAATATTTGCGTTAAGTCTATTTAATTCTGGAACATGCATAAATCTGTTTTCAAAAAGTCTCTCTTCTATTATGCTAGCACCCTCGGCTTGAGTTGCTATAGCCATAAATTGTGCTTGCATATCAGTAGGAAAACCTGGATATTCAGCTGTTATAAGGGTTATGGGATTTATTTTTTGGGTTGGCAAAATTGTAAGTGAATTTCTTTTTTCTTCAAAAGAAAATCCCATTTCTTTAAATTTGATTAAAATCCCCTCTAAATGTTCAGTTATTATGTTTTTCACAGTAATTTTACTATTTGTTATTGCTCCTGCGGCAAGATATGTTCCTGCCTCAATTCTATCAGGTATAATATTTATGCTTTTGAAATTTAGCATTTCACCATCGGTGCCTCTAATAATGATTTCATCACTGCCAATTCCTTCTATTTCAATACCTGCTTCTTTTAAAACGTTGCATAATTGTGTAACTTCAGGTTCTTTTGCAGCATTGATTATTCTTGTTTTTCCTTTTGCCATGCTTGCAGCCATTAAAATATTTTCAGTTCCAGTTACAGTTACTTTGTCAAATGCGATATCACATCCTTTAAGTCTGCCGCTAGCGTTTATATACCCTTTTTCTATTTTTATTTCAGCACCCATTGATTTCAAAGCTTTTAAATGTAAATCCACAGGCCTTGCACCTATAGCACAACCTCCAGGAAGGGAAACTTTGCATTTTCCAAACCTTGTTAATAGAGGTCCCAAAACTAGTATTGAGGCTCTCATTGTTTTTACTATTTCATATACAGCAGTTGTGTTATTTATATGTGATGTGTTGATTTTCAAATTATTTTTTTCAAATTCGAATTCACTTCCAAGATTTTTTAATAATTTAAGCAGTGTTTTAACATCAGCAACTTCTGGCACATTTGTAAATTTGACTTCATTTTTTGAAAGTATTGAGGCTGCAATTAAAGGTAGAGCCGCATTTTTTGCACCGCTTATTGTTATTTCACCTTTTAATTTTGGAGAATGGTATATTTTTAAATATTTATACATTTAATTCCCTGTTTTGAAATTTTTTTAGAAGTTTTATTTCTTCTGCCCAAATTTCAGGGTTAATTGTTTCAAGTATTAATGGAATATTTTCAATTCTTTTATCTTGCATAATAAATTCAAACGCATTAAGACCTATTTCTCCTTTACCTAATGAATGATGTCTATCAACACGTGAGCCCAGCTTTGCTTTTGAATCATTTATATGCATTCCTTTAAGATATTTAAAGCCAACTGTTTCGTCAAATTTTTTCATTGTTTTTTCGTATGCCTCTTTTGTCCGGATATCATATCCGGCAGCAAAAATATGCGCTGTATCTATACATACGCCTATTCTTTCTTTATCAATTATTTTATCAATAATATATGCCAGATGTTCGAATTTATAACCTAAATTGCTACCTTGTCCTGCTGTTGTTTCTATAATAAATATACAGCTTTCGCTCTCTTTTATTGCAAAGTTCAAACTCTCGCATATTAAATCTAAACACTCTTCTTCGCTTATTTGTCTTAAATGACTTCCCGGATGAAAGTTAAGGTATTTAAGCCCTAAACTTTCAACTCTTTTGGCTTCATCTATAAATGATTTAAGGGATTTTTCCCTTTTTTCAATTTCCGGATGTCCCAAATTTATCAGGTAACTATCATGTGGTAAAATAGCATCTGCACTAAATCCATGCTCTTGCATATATTCTTTGAATTTAATTATGTTTTTTTCATTAAGGGGTTTTGCAAACCACTGTCTTTGGTTTTTTGTAAATAATGCAAAACCATTAGCATCAATTTTAGCAGCATTTTTAACTGCATTTTCAACTCCACCTGCCGCACTTACATGTGCCCCTACATATTTCAATACTGCTCCTTTAGAGTTTATTTATATAAGTTTTGGCCATTTAAGTTTTCCATTTGGATTTGCAACCATATGGATATGCAAATGAAAAATTTCCTGACCTGCATTTGCTCCGTTGTTTGTTATTAATCTATAATCTGTTATGTTAAGTTCTTTTGCCACTTCTTTTATAAATTCAGCCATTTCAGCTAAAAGAGCGCTTGGTGTAGAATCAAATTTTTCAAAATGCTCTTTTGGTATAATCAATACATGGATTGGTGCAATAGGATTAATATCGTAAAAAGCTAAAAATTTATCGTTTTCCAAAACTTTTTTGCTTGGAATTTCGCCTTTAATTATTTTACAAAAAATACAATCCATTTTTTACTCCTTTTATTTTTTATTTAACTTGCTTGTCTTTACAAAAGAATTATATTTTTGGTATTATATCCAAAAATTTTAAGGAGTTTTGGTGGATTTAAGCGAAATTAAGAATGTATCCACATTAGAAGATCTTGAAAAATTAAGAATATCACTTTTAGGAAAAAATGGAATTATTACAAAAAAATTTAAAGAGCTTAAAAATCTTTCTAATGAGGAAAAGAAAAAGGTTGCAAAAGAATTAAATGAATTAAAAGAAAAAGCCATTAATTTAATTAATGAAAAAAAAACTTTGCTTGAAGAAGAACTACTAAATCAAAAGTTAAAACTTGAGGAAATAGATGTAAGCTTATATAATCCAAAACCAACAGGTGCAATTCATCCTATAACTGCAACAATGAATAAAATAATAGAATTTTTTACAAATTTAAATTTTTCTGTGGAGAATGGGCCTTTAATAGAAGATGATTTTCATAATTTTGAAGCTTTGAACCTTCCGAAATATCATCCGGCGAGGGATATGCAAGATACTTTTTATTTTAAAGACGGAAATTTATTAAGAACACATACATCTCCCGTTCAAATAAGAACAATGCTTAAACAAAAACCTCCTATTAGAGCTATTAGTCCAGGGGCAGTTTTTAGGAGAGATTACGATTTGACACACACACCTATGTTTCATCAGGTAGAAGGGTTGGTGGTTGATGAAAAAGGAAAAGTTAGTTTTGCTAATTTAAAATTTATACTTGAGAGTTTTTTAATTCATATATTCGGAGATGTTAAAGTTAGATTTAGACCTTCTTTTTTTCCTTTTACAGAACCGAGTGCCGAAGTTGATATAAGTTGTCCATTTTGTAAGGGAGAAGGATGTAGGGTATGTTCAAAAACTGGTTGGCTTGAGGTTTTAGGATGCGGTGTTGTTGATCCTAATGTTTTCAAAGCAGTAGGATATGAAAATGTAAGCGGATATGCTTTTGGACTTGGGGTAGAGAGATTTGCTATGCTTATAAACAGAATTAATGATTTAAGAAGTATGTATGAAGGAGATATAAGACTTATGGAGCAGTTTAAATGATAGTTACAAGAAAATGGTTGGAGGAATTTATTGATTTAAGTGATGTTTCAACAAAAGAGATAATAACTACTTTAAATAAAATTGGTCAGGAAGTTGAAGGTTACAAAAAAATAGAAATTCCTGAAAATGTAATTATAGGTGAAGTTATTGAATGTGAAAAACACCCAAACGCAGATAAACTGAATATATGTAAAGTTAATATTGGTGAGGAAGAGCTTCAAATTGTATGCGGTGCTTCTAATGTAGCTGCAGGACAATTTGTGCCTGTAGCATTAATAGGTGCCATTTTACCGGGAAACTTTGAAATAAAAAAGGCAAAATTAAGAGGGATTGATAGTTTTGGTATGATATGTGCAGCAAGAGAAATAGGTTTACCTGATTTTCATGATGGAATTTTGGTGATGGATGAATCTTTGGGGGAGCTTAAAATAGGCGAATATGTCGGAAAATATTTTAATGATGAGATAATTGAACTTGGAATAACGGCAAATAGAGGAGATTGCTTTAGTATATACGGAATTGCAAGGGAATTGGCCGCAGGACTTGATAAAGAGGTCAAGATTCCTGATTTTTCTTATGAGGAACTACCTGAGGGTATAGGCAGAATTGTTAAAATTGAAAAAAATGAAATAAAGCATTCATCTCATCTTTTAAAAGCTTTTGAAGGCAATTTGAGAGTTCCTTTAAAAATTAATTATAGACTTGCTTTAATCGAAACAGAGGCAAAAAATAATTTAGATAAATTTGTAAAATATTCAATGCACGCTACTGGTGTTTTATTAACCCATATGAATGTGTGTGATATGGAATTAGTTGATGAAAATGGTATTGATATTGTTAAATGTTTTGGTAAATATTTAGTGGGTATAAAAAATGATATAAATGTAGAAGAAAACGGAAAATATATAATCGATGCCAATTATATTGACCCAAAATATGTTAGTGAAATAGTGTTTTTAAATTCTTTAAAAACAGATGAATATTTTTTTAGAGCCAGCAGAGGTAGTGAAGTAAATTTAAAATTTGGAATTAATTATCTTTTAAATGAGATAAACCTACCAACTTATAGTGGTGAAATTGATTTAATCAATGAAATTAAACAAAATATTATAAATATAGATATTGATGAAATAAATAGTGTTATAGGTTATAATATAGATGAGAAAAAAATTGTTGAAATTCTCAAAAAACTTGAATTTGATATTTTATCAATAAGTGATGGAAGCATAAAAGTTGGAGTGCCTCTGTTTAGAAGTGATATTCAAAATATTCAGGATATTGCAGAAGAAATATTGAGAATTTACGGTATTGACAATATAAAAAGCAAAGCTATGGAATTTAAAGAGGCTGATCGCTTTAATGATATAATGAAAAAAATCAATATAATTAATGATTTAAAATTAAAATCTGTTGCAAATGGTTTTTATGAGGTTATTCATTTTATTTTTGAAGAAAAAGAGAGATTAAAAAAATATAATTTTCCAGTAATAGATGATAATATTGATTTAATTAATCCAATCATAAAAGAATTTGATACACTTCGTTCGACTCTTCTTTTGCAATTGCTTGATGATATCAAGTTTAATAAAGCAAATGGATATAAGCGAATAAATTTATTCACAATAGGAAGCGTTTATACTCAACAACGAAAAGAGAAAGAAAATTTTGCTTTTGTTTTAAATGGATTTAATGATTATGAAAATCCTAAAAATAGCGGAAAACCAAAAAAAGTGGATTTTAAAGACGCTGTAGATAAATTATCTCAAATAATAGGTGATTTTGAACTTAAAAATTCATCTCATCAATTGGCTCATCCTTATCAGTGTGCCGATATTATTCAAAACAATAAAAAAATTGGAACTTTAGCAAAGCTTCATCCTAAAATAGCAAAAGAATTTGAGATTGATGATACCTTTTTTTGCGAAATAGAACTTGAAAAACTAGATTTTAGTGAAAAAAAAGCAAATGAGATTAATAAATTTCAAAAAGTAACAAGAGATTTGAGTGTTGTTGTTGATAAAGATATGAAATATAAAGAAGTTTTTGAAATTATCAATTCTTTAAATATAAATGAGTTATTGGATTTTTATCCTATCGATATATATGATTTAGGTGCAAAAAATTCATTAACAATAAGATTTATCCTTCAAGGACAAAAAACTTTACAAGAGAATGAAATTAATGATATAATGGAAAAAATTTTAAAAGCGTTTGAAGAAAAAGGAATTACTCTTAGATGATATTGGAAGTTGTTAGAGGAAGAAAATTTAACGAAGAGTTTAGAGTAGATGCTGATAAATCAATATCTCATAGATGTGCTATATTTTCTCTTTTGAGCGAAGGTGAAAACGTAATTAAAAATTATTTAAGAGCAGAAGATACATTAAATTCGCTCGAAATAGCCAAAAAACTGGGCGCTAAAGTGATTGATGAGATAGATGAGATAAAAATTATAGCTCCTGAAAAAATAAATGAGCCTGATGATATATTATACTGTGGAAATTCTGGAACGACTATTAGAATTTATATGGGACTTTTAGCTGGAAATGATGGATTTTTTGTTTTAAGCGGTGATGAATATTTAAGAAAAAGACCTATGAGACGAGTTATAAAGCCTTTAAATGAAATAGGTGCTGAAATTGATGCTAGAAATAATAGAAATTTGGCTCCTGTTGCAATAAGGGGCAGAAAGCTTACAAATTTTGATTATAAATCACCAATTGCATCTGCTCAGGTAAAATCTGCAATGATTTTAGCCGCTTTAAATGCCAATAAAATTTCTTTTTATAAAGAGCCGTTTTTAAGTCGAGACCATACAGAAAGAATGCTTAAAGGGATGGGGGCTGATATTAAATGCAAAATGGAAAATGGAGAATGGAAAATTGAAATAAATCCACTTAAAAATAAGTTAAATCCTTTAAATATAGAAGTTCCAAACGATCCAAGCAGTGCATTTTTCTTTGCCGTGGCGGCTGCAATTACAGGCTCAAAAGCAGTGTTAAAAAATCTTACATTAAATCCTACAAGAATAGAAAGTTATAAACAACTTGAAAAAATGGGTGCGAAAATCACATATATTTTAAAAGAAGATAAATATGAGCCTATAGGTGATATTATCGTTGAAGGTCAAGATTTGAAATCAATTGAGGTTAGTGAAAATATACCTTGGCTTATTGATGAACTTCCGGCTTTATCTATGGCAATGGCAGTTGCTAATGGTATCAGCAGGATTAGAAACGCAAAAGAGCTTAGGGTAAAAGAGAGCGATAGAATAACGGCTGTGGTTGAAAATCTTAAAAAATGCGGAATTGATGTCAAAGAATATGAAGATGGATATGAAATAAAAGGGGGCTGTGTAAAACCGGCCGAAATTGATTCTTTTGGAGATCATAGAATTGCTATGAGTTTTGCAATACTTGGATTGATTTCGGGTATGAAAATAAAAAAAAGCGAATGTATTAATACCTCTTTTCCAAATTTTTTTAAATTGTTTGAAAAAATAGCTGATTATGGGATAGTTGATGCTGATTAAAAAAGCAGAAAGTTACGGATTTTGTTTTGGTGTTAAAAGGGCGGTTGAAATAGCCCAAAATTCAAAAAATGCCGTTACATTAGGCCCTCTTATTCATAATCCTTTGGAAATAAATAGACTTGCTAAAAATTATAACGTAAAATATGTAAATTCTATTGATGAAATAGATTTCAATATAAAAAGAGTAATTGTTAGAACACACGGAATTCCAAAAGAAAATTATGAAAAATTAAAATCAAAAAACATTGAAATAATAGATGCGACTTGTCCTTTTGTGAAAAAACCTCAAGAAATAGTGGAGGAGATGAGTAAAAAAGGATATGATATAGTAATTTTTGGTGATATAAACCATCCTGAAATAAAAGGTGTAAAGAGTTATTGCTATCATAATAGATGTTATGTTGTTTTAAGTTTAGGTGAACTTAAAAAAATTAAATTTAAAGAAAAAATTGCTACTGTTGCTCAAACTACCAGGAAAATAGACGATTATCTAAAAATTACTGAATATTTAATCAAAAATTATAAAGAAGTTAGAGTTTTTAATACTATTTGCAATGCAACATTTGAAAATCAACTTGCTGTAAAAGAATTAAGCAAACAAGCTGATATTATGATAATTGTTGGAGGAAAAAACTCTTCTAATACCAAGCAGCTTTTTAATATTGCCAAAAAATTTTGCGAAGCTTATCTTGTGGAAAATGAACAAGAATTAAAAAAAGAGTGGTTTAATAACAAAAATCTCTGCGGTGTAAGTGCTGGTGCCAGCACTCCGGAGTGGCTTGTTGAAAAAATAATCTCAAAAATAAAGGAACTGACATGAGTGAACTTAAAATCGGTGATGTAGTGGAATTTCAAATTGAAAAATTAATCAAAGGTGGTTTTGTAGGCAAAAAAGATGATGTAGAGTTTTTCCTTCCTAAGAGTTTAAGCGGACTTAAAGAAGATGAAAGCGTAATAGGAAAAAATATAAAAGCAAAAGTAAAAGAATTTAAACAAAATTCTGTTGTAGTGGACAGAAAAGCTTACTTAAATGAAATAAAAGAAAAAGTTAAAGATTTAGAAGGTAAACCGGTTAATGCAAAAATA
>CAZIBT010000027.1:0-9888 GCA_964537435.1 uncultured Nautiliales bacterium
TACGAGATTCGCCTTAGTCTCGTGGGCTCGGAGATGTGTATAAGAGACAGTTATTGTACACCATTTTAAAATGTTCAATGCTGTCTCTTATACACATCTGACGCTGCCGACGAATAGAGAGGTGTAGATCTCGGTGGTCGCCGTATCATTAAAAAAAAAAAAAAAAAAAAAAATTTTTTATTTTTAAAAAAAAAAAAAAAAAAAAAAATATTTTTTTTTTTTTTTTTTCAAGCAGAAGACGGCATACGAGATTCGCCTTAGTCTCGTGGGCTCGGAGATGTGTATAAGAGACAGCCTTATAAATATAGACATATTTTCTACTTTTTGGATTAAATTTAGAATAAAATAAAACAGATTTGCTAGCAGGTATATTTATATAATATTTATAAGGTGGAGTAAAAGAATATTTAAGCTGCATATTATGTTTTCTTAAATTCGAATAACTCATACCAAGTATATTTGAAACATAATACAAAGACGTTCCGGGAGGAACTTTTACACTTATATATTCAGGTTTGGTTATGGCTTTTAATAACTGCTTTTGGGAAAACTGCATTAATTTTTGATTGTTAAAAAGAAAACTAATAGCTAAAATCTTTAAAATATAATTTCTTGTTTCTTTGGGAATATATTGTCTTTTCAAACCCCTTTGATATCTAAGTAAATCACTTAAAGTAATATTCACATTCTTTAATTTTTCATATAACCAATATAAATTGGCAAATTTTTTTCTACCAAAACGCTGATATTCCCAAATTATTTTTCTATATTTTTTGATATTTGAATCATATCTGCATTTTTTACCAAGTTTTTTGCAAAGCTTATCAACTTTTACACGAACAACACCTTCAATTATTCTAGCTTCTCCAGCATTATAAGCCATTATTGCAAGATACCATTTTCCAAAAAATTTATGGAGTTTATCTAAATATTTTATAGCTGCTTTTGTTGATTTTACAGGATCTCTTCTTTCATCAACATAATCATCTATTTTTAATCCATATAATTTTGCAGTGCTTGGAATAAACTGCCAAAGACCCACTGCCCTTTTATCTGATTTTGCTTTTACATTCATTAAACTTTCAGCCATTACAACAGATATAAGCTCTTTTGGTAAATTTGATTTTTGAATTTCAAATTTTATAATAGGATAAATATCCATTCCATTTTCAAGGGAATTTATAAAATATCTGTTTTTATGGTTTGAATAATATTTAAATGCTTTTTTTAATTTTTTGTTAGTAATAAAGGAACTTTTAATATTTAATGCTTGTAATACATTTAAATTATTATTTTCAGTAATATCAGCAAACAGTTTAATGATTATTAAAAAAATTAAAAATTTTTTCATATCCCAAAAAGCCTTTTTGCGTTTTTAGTTGTAATGTCCTCAACCTCTTTTTTATCAATATTCCAAAGCTCTGATATTTTATCTCTTATCAATGTTGTATAAAAAGGCTCATTTCTTTTACCCCTGTAAGGATGTGGGGTAAGATATGGAGCATCAGTTTCTATCAAAACCCTGTTTTTAGGAATTTTCGGAAATATATTAATAAGTTTTTTTGCATTTTTGAATGTTATAACTCCCCCTATTCCATAATAAAAATTTTCACTGAATTCCAAAAGCTGCTCTGATGCATTGAAACAATGAAAAACACCTTTTACATCGTAATAATTTTTGATAATCTCATAAGTATCTTTTGTGGCTTCTCTAACATGTATAATAATTGGTTTTTGAAATTTTTTTGCTATTTCTATCTGTTTTATAAAAAACTTCCGCTGTTTTTTTCTTTGTGTTTCATCTTTTACCCAATAATAATCAAGTCCAATTTCTCCAACAGCCACACACTTTGGATGATTGATATATTGAAGTAATAAATTGTCATTATATTTATCTATATCAACCGGATGAACTCCCACAGCAAAAAAAATATCATCATATTTTTCCGCAAGTTTAATTGCTCTTGGCAAATCATTAGGATCAGCTGCAGGAATTATAAATTTTTTTACCCCAGCCTCTTGAGCCCTTTTTATTACATCTTTGACATCATCTATAAATTTCTCATTATCCAAATGGGTATGAGTATCAATAATCAAAACAGCCCTTTTTAAAGAATTTTATCAAAAAATATTAAAAATTAAAAATCTAATTTTCATCAAATAATTACAATTTGTAACATTAAAAAATAAATAAAGCCATTTGATTGTAAAGTTTTGTAACTTTTATTATAATATTCAAAAACAATTAAGGAGAAATTATGTCAAAACCAGTCTTTACAAAAGAAGAAGCATTAGAATATCATGCAAAACCAGTTCCTGGTAAAATTGCAATAGAAGTTACTAAACCTGTTAGAAATTCAAAAGATTTATCAATTGCTTACTCTCCGGGAGTAGCAGTTCCATGCCTTGAAATCGAAAAAGATGAAAATTTAGCATATACATATACAAACAAAGCAAATTTAGTGGGTGTTGTTTCAGATTCTACAGCAGTGCTTGGACTTGGAACACTTAAACCAGTTGCTGGTAAACCGGTAATGGAAGGTAAATCCGTTCTTTTTAAAAAATTCGCTTTTATTGATGCTTTTGATATTGAACTAAAAGAGAGAGACCCTGAAAAAATAGTTGAAATTGTAGAAGCTATTTCTCCGACTTTTGGAGGAATTAATCTTGAAGACATCAAAGCCCCTAAATGTTTTGATATAGAAAAAGAAGCACAGGCAAGATGTGATATTCCTATATTCCACGACGATCAGCACGGAACTGCAATTATATCAGCTGCCGCTATATTAAACGGATGCGAACTTACGGGTAAAAAACTCGATGAAATAAAAGTTGTTATAATAGGTGCCGGTGCAGCAGGTCTTGCTGCAGCAGAAATGTATAAAGCTCTTGGTATAAAACATATGATTTTAACAGACAGCAAAGGCGCGATAACCACAAGAAGAAATGATTTAAATAAATACAAAAAACCTTGGGCTGTTGATGAAGATATAGTAACCCTAGCAGATGCTCTTAAAGGTGCGGATGTAGTAGTAGGAAATTCTGTTGCAAATTGTATCACTCAAGATATGGTTAAAACCCTTGCTCCTAATGCAATGCTTTTTGTAATGGCAAATCCTGATCCAGAAATCAAACCAGAACTTGCATGGGAAGTTAGAGATGATTTGATTATAGGAACTGGAAGAAGCGATTATCCAAATCAAATCAATAATGTGTTGGGATTTCCATTTATCTTTAGAGGTGCACTTGATACTCATGCAAAAGCCGTAAATATGGAAATGAAAATAGCAGCTTGTCATGCGCTTGCCAATTTGGCTAAAAAGAAAGTTCCAAAATATGTAAAAGAAGCTTATAGCGGAGCTGATTTGAAATTTGGCAAAAATTATATTCTCCCAAAACCATTTGACAGAAGAGTTTTTGTAGATGAATCAGTAGCCGTAGCAAGAGCAGCAATCGAAAGTGGAGTTGCAAGAATTAAAGTTGATGATATAGATAAATGGATTGAAGGATATAAACAACATCTAATTAAAATGCTTAAAGAAAAAGAAGGTATTGATTACGACGCTGAATAATCTCCTTCTTTTTTTCTCAATAACTTTCATATCAAAGGCAATTAAATGATTAAAATAGGAATAGTTACAATGAGCGATAGGGCTAGTCAGGGTATTTATGAAGACAAAAGCGGCAAGGAAATTGAAAAATTTTTAAATGAAAATATAATTAATGAATTTGAAATTATTTATAAGTTAATTCCTGATGATTTTGAAAAAATAGTCTCTACCCTTAATGAACTAGTAAAACTTAAATGTTCTTTAATACTAACAACAGGAGGAACTGGTCCGGCTCCAAGAGATGTTACTCCTGAGGCTACAAAAAAAGTGATAGAAAAAGAACTGCCGGGATTTGGAGAACTTATGAGAATGCATTCACTTAAATATGTCCCAACCTCTATTCTTGCCAGAGGTATAGCAGGAGTAGTTAAAAACACATTTATATTAAATTTACCCGGAAGTCCAAAGGCAATAAAAGAAAATCTTGAAGCCGTATGGCCAGCAATTCCTTATGCAATAGATTTAATAGGAGGAGAATATATACAAAGCCCGAGTGCTTTTAGACCAAAGAAAAAATCATAAAAGAGCCTCAATTTTATTTTCAAGCTCTCTTATTCTTCTTTTTAACTGATCGTTTTCAACACGTAGTTGGGAATTTCTGTTTTTAATAGCTTTTAAATCGTTTTTTATTTTCCCCAGTTCACTATCAAGCATTTCAAGATTTCCTAACGAACGTTGTAATTGTATTTGATATTTTTTTATAAGCAACTCAGCTTCTTTTAATGCATTTTTTAGCTGTGTTTTTTCTGCAAATTCTTTTTCATATAGATGTTTGTAATAATACATTCTAAAAATTAGTATTAATATAATTACTAAACAAATAGTTAAAAATATCCAATTAAAAATTATCAATTTTTTCTACCCTTCTTTGATGTCTGCCGCCTTCAAATTCATTTGAAAGCCAAGCTTGTAAAATCGATTCAATAACGCCTTTTCCAACAATTCTGGCTCCAAAACACAATATATTTGCATTATTATGCCTTCTTGCCATTTCAGCCGTATAATAATCATGGCATAAAGCCGCTCTTATTCCTTTATGTTTATTTGCAGCCAAACTCATACCTATACCTGTTCCACAAATTAATATTCCCATACTTCCAGGATTATTCAAAACGGCATTTGCTACTTTATGAGCAAAATCGGGATAATCAACACTTTCATTTGAATATGTCCCTAAATCCTCTACTTCTATTCCCTCCTTTTGCAAATATTCAATTACAAAAGGCTTTACTTCAAATCCAGCGTGATCTGTTCCAATAAAATATTTCATAAAAATCCTTTTTAAATGAATTATAACAAAATGGATTTTAATTTGCTATAATCATTATAAAAAAGGCTTAAAATGAAACTTGGGATAAATATTGATCATATAGCAACGCTCAGAAATGCTAGAAAAATAAATGAACCAGATCCTCTAATGGCGCTTGAAATTTTAAAACAAGCCGGAGCAGATCAGGTAACAATACATTTAAGGGAAGATAGGAGACATATTAATGATTTTGATGCAAAAAGAATTATTGAAAGCAGCTTTTTGCCAGTAAATATGGAATGCAGTATTAATGAAGAGATAATTGATATTATATGCAATTTAAAACCTCATCGTGCAACACTAGTTCCAGAAAATAGAGAGGAAGTTACGACAGAAGGCGGGCTCGATATTATAAATAACAAAAAAAGAATCAAAAATGCAATAGAAAAATTACACAAAAATGATATTGAAGTCTCTTTATTTATAGATCCAGATTTCGAGCAAATAAAAAAATCAAAAGAACTAAATGCCCAAATGATAGAACTTCACACTGGAAAATATTCAAACATTTTTTTAGCACTAAATACAAATCTCGATAAAACCCCAAATAAAATATATGAAAATTTTAATAGAAAATTCTTAAAAAAAGAATTAAATACCGAATTAAACCTTTTAAAAGATGCTGCGAAACTTGCAAAAGATATTGAACTTGAAGTAGCAGCCGGACACGGATTAAATTATCAAAATGTATATGAAATTCTAAACATAAAAGAGATAACAGAATTAAATATAGGTCATTCGATTATAGCAAATGCCATTTTTGTTGGCCTATTTGAAGCAGTTAAAAAAATGAAAAATATTATAAATTAAATTTTTTAATTTCCAAATCATTATTAAAATCAATAAAATATAAAATTTCTTTTTGTTTTCCTAATAATGTTTTTATTCCTAGCATCACTTCAATACTTGCTACTAAACTAACCATAGGAGGCATTTGTCCTCTTTGTCCTTGCTTTTTTGTAGCAAAAATATCAAAAGATGTTTTTTTAAACACTCCCACCTGCCCCATATATTCATCTACACTTGCATAAATCCAAGGAATTTTATATTTTTTTGCAAACTTATCTATTTTTTGACGGGTTTCAAAATTATCACTTGCATCAAAAACCAAATCAACATTAAAATTAAAATTTTCATCAAATTTTTTGGTAATAATTTCTATCTCAACCCCACATCTTTTTATTTTTTCACCCAAAACCTCGGCTTTATTTTTTCCTATATCCTTTTTTGCAAACTGAAACTGCCTATGTAAATTATGAATTTCAATATTGTCAAAATCAATTAAAATTATTTTTTTTAAACCTATACAACTAATAATACTTGCAACAGAATTTCCAAGCCCCCCACATCCCACTATTAAAACGCTTTTTTTAGAAAGAATTTCCTGATTTTCTTTGCCTATAAGTTTTATCTGCCTTCTAAACATTAAAATCCTTAATAGCTTCAAATACTTTTAAAGCTTGAAAATGCTCTTTTACATCATGACATCTGATTATACTTGCCCCATTTCTAACACTCTCAATATGGATTGCTAATGTTCCAGGAAGTCTTTCACTAGCTAAAGTGGAAATGCCTTTTTTTTTCATAATCATATCAATCATAGATTTCCTACTTGCCCCTATTAAAAGTTCATATCCAAAATGTCCAAAATGTTCTAGATGTTTAATAAGTGCCAAATTATCCTCAAGTCTTTTTCCAAATCCTATACCTACATCTAAAATAATATCTTTTATCCCCAAATTTTTTGCTTTTCGAATCCTTTCATCAAAAAATTCATCAACTTCCAAAATAACATTTTCATAAAAAGGGTTTTTTTGCATATCTTTGGGATTTCCTTTTTTATGCATTATTACCACACTTGCATTATATTTTGCTGCAATTTTTGCATATTCATCACTTTCAAGTCCTGTTATATCATTTGCAATTTTAAAACCCCTCTCAAGCGCATATTCTAAAACTTCTGATTTAAATGTATCAATACTAAACACTGCCTTTTCATAAAGCTTAGTTTTATATATTTCATCAATTATAGGTTTTACTCTTTTTAATTCTTCCTCAACACCCGGATAAATGCTTCCAGGTCTGCTTGAAACCCCGCCAATATC
Source organism: uncultured Nautiliales bacterium (assembly GCA_964537435.1). Classification (GTDB taxonomy): domain Bacteria; phylum Campylobacterota; class Campylobacteria; order Campylobacterales; family Nautiliaceae; genus JALTBU01. The sequence continues at coordinate 7,026 of CAZIBT010000027.1, forward strand.
AATAATATCTGCACCGTTTATAATCATTTTTTCTATCTGTTTTATAGCTTCAAATCCCTTAAACCTACTTCCTTCAAAAAATGAATCATCATTTGCATTTATCACACCCATTAATTTTAAAGGAAATTTTGGAATATTGAGAAATTCTTTTAGCTGCTTTGCCAAATCTTTTAAATGAAAAGGTTGAGAAAGCTCTTTTTTAGCTAAAATTTCAAGCTGATTTTGATTGCATAATAAAATAGCATCGAATATTTTGTTTTTACAATTTGGCACCCCTATTGGCACGGCCAGTTCCGCTCCAATGCTAAGGGCATCCTGTTTTAAAATATTAGCTGCAGCGCAAGTTATATTTTTAATGTAAAAAATATAAAAAGAGTGTTTTTTTTTCATAATTTCGATACCTACTTTATCTACACCTAATTTTTGCATTATTTTTTTTAGATTTATATCGTTATTTAATTTAAATATTTTCATAATCACCCTTTAAAGAAAGCATTACAAGAGAAATTATTGCTTCTTTATCCAAATTAAGTTCCAACATTTTAATCGCATCGCTCAAAATTTTCATCTGAGTTTCATTCAATTCTTTTTCTTTTGCTATTAAATAGAGCATTTCTTTAATTGTATCTTTATCAAGATCAGAAGTTAAAAGATCTAAAATATATTCATTAGTTATTTTTTTTAATTTAATTATTTTTTCTGATTCAAAATATTTTTTCTCTAGAAAAACACGTGAAAGAATAGTTTCAAGCAATGAATGTTTTGAATTTGTTACAATCAATAATTCAATGTTTTTAGGAGGCTCTTCTATTAGTTTTAATAGAGCGTTTTGTGCATAAGTATTAAATTTTTCTGCTGCGATAACTATTAATTTCTTTTTTTTATCAGTTATATATGCCTTTTCCTTGATAAAAGCCACATCATCTATTTTTAATTCATTTACCCTTATCACTTCATCTGCATTAATTGTGCTTAAAAATTTATCAATATCGTTTGTTACAACGGCTTTACTCAAATTTCCACCTCTCCAAATATCACCGCATTTAACGATTCATTTACAATATCAGCAAGATTTATAAGTTTCGTATCCAAAAAAATATCGGTTGATTTAAGATAAAAATTTTTAGACAAATCATTATCCATAATCCAGTAAAACGATTCAGGCTTTCTTCTTGCAAATTTCAAAAGAGATATTTCTTGGCCTATATACCAGAAAATATAATTTTCAAAAGAAACATTGAGCATATCCTCTATCATATCAAATTGTTCTGGATGTTTTGCAAATGTTATTTGAGGAACAATATCTTCTAACATATAAAAAGGTAAAAATTGAGGTTTAAATTCATTAAAATTATTAATTTTATTTAAAAGATATTTACCATACCATTTTCTTTGATTATCAGTGATAATAAATACACTTTTACCATCCAATAACTGATTTAAAAAATCTGAAAGAAGAGGAATAAAATCAAGTCTCCTCTCTTCCATCCATTTGTAATTTTTTTTCCTGATCAAATCTATCATAAAACGATTTAAATTCATTTATTTATCCAATTCATAAGCTTTATGCAACGCTCTAACAGCCAATTCTCCGTATTTTTCATCTATTACCATTGAAATTTTAATTTCACTTGTGCTAATCATTAAAATATTTATATTTTCCTCTGCCAATGTATTAAATGCTTTGGCCGCAACACCGCTGTGCGATTTCATTCCCACACCTACTATGCTAACTTTAGCTATTTCATTGTCATATTCTATTTGCTGTGCATTTTTTTCATATTCATTCAATACTTTTTTAGTAAGTTCAAGTTCGGTTTCTGGGACGGTGAATGTAAGGTTTGCTTTATTGTCTTTTCCAACATTTTGGATAATCATATCCACATTGATATTTTTATCTGCTAATTTATTAAAAATCTCAGCACTGATTCCAGGCCTATCCTCCACACCAAAAATACTCACCCTTGCCTGATTTTTATCAAGTGCTATACCGCTGACTAAAACTTTCTCCATATCAGGTGTCTCCTTTGTAATTAATGTTCCTTTAATTTCTGGTTTAAAAGATGATTTAACCTCTATATTCACATTTAATTTTTTTGCAAGCTCAACCGATCTTGATTGCATTACTTTTGCACCTAAACTTGCAAGTTCTAGCATTTCATCATAACTAATCATATTTATTTTTTTGGCTTTTGGTTCAATTCTAGGATCTGTTGTATATATGCCATCAACATCTGTGTATATTTCACATTTATCTGCCTTTAGTGCCCCTGCAATTGCAACTGCTGTCAAATCACTGCCACCCCTGCCAAGCGTAGTAACATCCCCTTCTTCATTTATTCCTTGAAAACCTGCCACTATTACCACTTTTCTTTCTTTTAAATGTTTTTGCATGTTTTTAGGATCTATATCCATTATTCTTGCTTTAGTATGATCTTTTGTGGTTTTAATACCGGCCTGTCTTCCAGTTAAAGCTATAGCGTCAATACCTCTTGCTTGAAGCGCAATTGAAAGAAGAGCACTTGTAACTCTCTCTCCACTGCTTACTAATAAATCAACTTCTCTTTGAGAAGGGGTTTTAGAAAAATGATTTGCATATTCAAGCAGTTTATTAGTCTCCCCAGCCATTGCTGAGACAACAACAACCAAATCGTTTCCCATTTCTTTATATTTTTGCACTATATTTGCAACATTTTCTATTCTCTCAAGTCCTCCAACACTTGTTCCACCAAATTTTTGAACAATTAACATATTTCTCCTTATAAATAACCTTCTTTTTTAAAATATCCCAAAACTTTTTTATAAACAGGTCTTTTAAAAGATTTTACATAATTAAAAATTTCATTAAGATTTACAAATTTAT
>CAZIBT010000028.1:0-9400 GCA_964537435.1 uncultured Nautiliales bacterium
GAAATTTTAGAAAAATTTGATATGTCAAAATTTGAACCTATTGAATGGAAAAATATTAATGATATGGATATTCCTTTTTAAAAATAATTAAAAAATTTACAATTTAAAAGTTTTATGTGGATTAATTGGTACCAGCGGTGGGACTCGAACCCACATGAGCTAGGCTCACCGGATTTTGAGTCCGGCGCGTCTACCAGTTTCGCCACGCTGGCTTAATCAAGGGAATGAAATTATATTCAATTCCCTTGAAAAAATCAAGATTAAGAATTAACTAATTCTTTTAATTTTTTACCTACTTTAAATTTAACCGCTTTTGTTTCAGGAATTTTAATTTCTTTGCCTGTTCCAGGAACTCTTGCAATCCTTGGAGCTCTTGTTACTACTTCAAAACTTCCAAAACCGATAAAACTTACTTTATCCCCATTTTTTAATGCTTCTTCAATAGTTTCTATTGTAGCATCAATTACTGCGTTTACATCTTTTTTGCTTAAACCGCACTTACTAGCTACAGCTGAAATTAATTCAGATTTCTTCATTTTTCCTCCTTTTTTGTATTTCAAAAAATTTTACTCTTTTTTTTACCTAAAAATCAAGAGTTTTATCGAAATTTGATATAATTTTGTTAAAAAAGGCGAGAAAATGCAATCCTGTGAGCTTCCAAATGCTCAAAAAGCTGATAAAAATATTTGTGAAATACTAAAAAAATGTAAAACAATCGTAGTTGTAGGTCTTTCTCCTAAACCTCATAGAGCTTCAAATCAAGTTGCAAAATATATGCAAGATAAAGGATATAAAATAATTCCAGTATATCCCAGAGAAGAAAAAATATTAGGAGAAAAAGTTTATAGAAGTTTAGAGACAATCGATTTTGAAGTTGATATTGTTGATATTTTCAGAAAAAGCGAAGATACTCCTCCAATAGTTGAGAAAGCTGTAAAACTTCCGGGTGTTAAATGTATCTTTTTACAAGAAGGAATAAAAAACGAAAAATCCAAAAAAATTGCCAAAAAATCAGGTGTGTTTTATGTTGAGGATAAATGTATTATGGTTGAACATATCAGATGTGAAAAAGAAAAACTTTTATAATATTAATGGAGATATAAATGATTAAACTAGAAAAAATTAAAAAAGCAAGAGAAAGACTTAAAAATATTGTGTATAACACGCCTTTTCCTAATGCACCAAAACTTTCGCAAGAAGTTGGAAACGAAATTTATTTGAAAAAAGAAAATCTTCAAACGACAGGTTCATTTAAATTAAGAGGTGCGTTTAATAAAATAGCTTCTCTGCCTGAAGAGAAAAGAAAAAAAGGAGTTATTGCTGCAAGTGCAGGGAATCATGCTCAAGGCGTAGCATTTGGGGCTAATTATTTTAACATTCCTTCAATTATAGTTATGCCAGAAGCTACACCTTTAACAAAAGTAAGCGGAGTTAAGGAATATGGCGGGGAAGTAGTGCTTGCAGGAAACAATTATGATGAAGCTTATGAATATGCTCTTAATCTGGCAAAAGAAAAAGGGCTTGAATTTATCCATCCTTTTGCAGATGAAGAGGTAATGGCAGGTCAAGGGACCATTGCACTTGAAATGTTAGAAATTATTCCGGATTTGGATTATATAATAGTTCCGGTAGGAGGAGGGGGTCTTATAAGCGGTATAGCAAGTGCTGCAAAACAGCTAAACCCTCATATAAAAATAGTGGGTGTAACGGCAGCAGGAGCCCCGGCTATGAGACTTAGTTTTCTTAGTGGATCAGTTCAGGATACTGCTTATGTCAAAACAATTGCTGATGGTATTGCCGTTAGAGACACCTCTCCTGTTACTTACAAAATTATTAAAGAGGTTGTAGATGATATTGTCGAGGTTGATGACGAAGAAATAGCAAATGCCATTCTTTTTTTAATGGAAAAACAAAAAATTGTTGTAGAAGGTGCAGGAGCAGTAGGCGCTGCCGCTCTTTTACATCATAAAATTAAATTTGGCTCTCCAAAAAAAGTGGGAATTGTTATAAGTGGAGGAAATATAGACGTTACAATGATTAATTTGATTATAGAAAAAGGTCTTTTAAAATCTCATAGAAAAATGAAAATGGTTGTAACACTTGTTGATAAACCAGGAGCTTTAATGAAACTTACTGAAATTCTTGCAGAGCAAAAAGCTAATATTGTTTCAATAGGTTATGATAGGACTGATTTGAATTTGGCAATTGGAGATGCGAATGTTTCTGTCGCACTTGAAACAAGAGGAGTTGAGCATCAAGAAGCTATAAAAAGAGCTTTACATAAAAATGGATTTAGGTTTGTGGTGGAATAATTGGTGAATGAGTGGATGAGTGAATGGGAAGATGTAAAAACTGAGCCGTTAATATTTAATGCTAAGTGATTAGTGCCAAGTGTTAATTTAAAACTCATAATTAAATATAAGGAGAATTAATGAATAGAAATTTCGAAGTTGTAATAGGACTTGAAGTTCATGTTCAGCTTAATACCAAAACAAAGATTTTTTGTAGCTGTCCAACAAGCTTTGGTGATGAACCAAATAAAAATACGTGTCCTGTATGTCTTGGACTCCCAGGAGCGCTTCCGGTTATGAATAAAGAAGCAGTTAGAAAAGCAGTAATGCTTGGTAAAGCCATAAAAGCAAAAATTAATAAATTTTCAACATTTGAGAGAAAAAACTATTTTTATCCTGATTTGCCTAAAGGATATCAAATTTCTCAATTTGTAGTTCCTATTATAGAAAATGGCGAAATTATATTGGATTCTGGTAAAAAAATAGGAGTTACAAGAGCACATTTAGAAGAAGATGCGGGTAAAAATATACACGATGTAGGAGTTAGTAAAGTAGATTTAAATAGAGCAGGAACGCCTCTTCTTGAAATAGTAAGCGAACCTGATATGAGAAGCAGTGATGAAGCTATAGAATATCTTAAAAAGTTACATTCAATAGTTAAATATTTAGGAATAAGCGATGCAAATATGCAAGAAGGCTCATTTAGGTGTGATGCGAATGTTTCTATAAGGCCAAAAGGTCAAGAAAAATTTGGCACAAGGGTTGAGCTTAAAAATATAAATTCATTTAGATTTATAAAACAGGCTATTGAATATGAAGTTGAAAGGCAAATAGAAGCGTGGGAAGATGGAGAATATGAAACGGAGGTTGTTCAAGAAACAAGACTTTTCGATTCTAAAACTGGTGAGACAAGAAGTATGAGAGGCAAAGAAGAGAGTGCGGATTACAGATATTTTCCTGAACCTGATTTATTGCCGCTTGAAGTTCCAGATGAATTTTTTGATATTGAAATACCTGAACTTCCTGATCAGAAAAAAAACAGATATATTAATGAATTTAATCTCAAAGAATATGATGCCGGTGTTTTGACATCAGAGCCAGAACTGGCAAAATTTTTTGAAGAAATGATTGAATTAGGGGTTGAGCCTAATGCTGCTAACAGATGGCTTGCTATTGAGCTTTTGGGAAGATTAAATAAAACCGGAATTACAATTGAAAATTCGCCTGTAAATGCTAAAAAACTCGCTCTTATTGCAATAAGAGAAAAAGAAGCCCTAATAAGTGGAGCGGGAGGTAAAAAAGTTTTAGACTTACTTATGCAAGAGGACATTGAAGTAGATACTGCAATAGAAAAACTTGGTCTTAAACAGATTAGTGATGAAGGTGCTATTGAAAAAATAGTGGATGAGATATTAAAAGCTAATGAAGATAAAGTTGCTGAATATAAAGCAGGTAAGGTCAAACTTTTTGGATTTTTTGTAGGGCAAGTTATGAAAGCAAGTAAGGGTAAGGCAAATCCTCAGATTGTTAATAAAATTTTAAGAAGCAAACTCGATTAATGAAAAAAGCTTTTCAAAAAAGTTATGAAGTTTTAAAAAAGCATTCTTTTAAAGAAGCTATTATTAAACTTTTAATAGCTTTTGCCTTTTATCTTGATTCTAATCAAAAATATTTAAAATTCAAACGTTTCTTTTCTCGTTTGATGAATGATGATAATTTCAGATACAAACATTATTTCGATATTTTTATGTTTTTTTTAGTATTAATAAGCGTTGGAATTTTGCTCTATGACATTAGACATGAAATTCATCCTTTGTTGGAAGATTTTGATTATTTTTTTATAACGGGGGTATTTTTACTTGAATATATTATTCGTGTTTGGGTATATAATGATATTCATAAAATAATCATAAACGAATATGAAGAAGCTACGTTTTTAAATAGAGACGTAAGCTTAAAAAAAATAGCAAAAGAAATTATTTTAAAAAAATGGGAATATATCAGAACTCCTTTTGCTATTATAGATTTTCTTGCAATTCTGCCTGGGTATAGACCTCTTAGAATGTTCAGGATTTTTGTAGTATTTAGGCTTTTTAAATTATTAAGATATGTAAAAAGCATTAATACGTTTATAGAAGTTTTGGCAAATAAAAAATTTGAGTTGCTTATATTATTTATTTCTGTTTCTTTTGTAACAGTTATAGGTGGAGTTGTTATATATGTTTTTGAAGCTCATATTAATTATAAAATAGATAATTTATTTGATGCTTTTTATTGGGCATTGGTAACCATAACTACGGTAGGATACGGAGATATTACGCCTGTAACTCCTGAGGGTAAAGCTTTAACAATGGTATTAATTGTTTTTGGTGTAGGGTTTATATCATTCTCCACTTCTATTATAGCTTCTGCTTTTACCGAAAGAATAGAAGAGCTTAAATCCCAAAGAATAGTAAGAGAAATTAAGGGAATGAATGATGTTTATATGATTTGTGGATTTTCAAATGAAGCTGAAATATTGGCTGAAAAATTTAGAAAAGAAAATTATGATTTTTTTATTGTTGATGTGGATGATAAAAGAGTGGAAAAAGCAATTCAGAAAAATTATGTTGCACTTAAAGGTGATGTAACGGATAGGGAATTTTTAAAAAAACTTGATCTAAAAAAAATTTCGAAAGTTTTTGTTTTAACAAACAATGATATTGCCAATGCATTTATGATCTTAAGTATAAGAGCATATATTAACAGTAATATCCTTGCTCTTGCCAATGATGAAAAAAATATATCAAAACTTAAAAAAGCGGGGGCTAAATATGTTGTGGTTCCTACAAATGCAACTGCTCTTTTGATTGCCGAATATATAGGTCATCCTATTACTTTTAAGGTAATTGACGCTATTTTAAATGAAAAGAAAAATGCCGTAATTGATGAAATAGTAGTTATAGAAAATTCAATTTTGGATGGGGAAATAATAGGGGAGATTGATTTTGAAAAATACAAACTTATACTTTTTGGAGTTCTTAAGAAAAATGCATATGAGCTTTTGAATGAAACTTTTAAAATAAAAGAGAGTTATTTTTATTTTAACCCACCATTTGATTTGAGACTCGAAGCTGGGGATGTTATTGTTATAATGGGTTATAGTGTGAGTGTAAATTATTTTAAATATTTGGTAGAAAGAAGTAGTGTATGAAAATAGTGCTTTTTGGATTTGATGATTATGGTGAAAAAATTGCAAAAGTTATAGAAAAAAAAGATATAAAAGTAGTTGTGTTTAATTCCGAAGAAGAACAAAGAGCAAAAGATAAACTTTATGATGTAATTAAATTTATAGATATAAATGATGACGAGCTTAAAAGTTTAGATGAATTTGATTTAACAATTGCTGCATTAAGGGATGAAGACAAAAATCTTTTTTTGTGTTTAAGTTTGAAAGAACTTTTTCCTAAAAGAAAATTAATTGCAAAAGTTTCGGAAAAAGGTAATGAATATAAATATAGATTGGCAGGAGTGGATAAAATTATAAATCCATATGAAGTTAGTGCAAATAGAATTATGACTATTCTTCAAAAACCTCTAACTTTGAAAATAATAGAAGAAATTGTATTTCAAGATAATGCTCTTTCATTTGCAGAAATAGAAATTCCTAAAAATTCTTTTTTGGATGGAAAATATATAAGAGAAGTGGATAAAGAAATTTCAAAAAATTATAATATTTTAATAATTGCAGTGGTAGATAAAGAAATGGGTGAAAATGTTCAGTTTGTAACAAAAGGATTAAATCATAAATTGGATTTTGGTGATATTTTAATTGTAGTGGGCGATATTTTTGACATAGAGCAGTTTAAAGAAGATTTAAATTTTTTTGCAAGGTTGAAAAATGATTAGTATAATTGGTTCAGGTGCATGGGGAAGTGCGTTATTTAAAGCATTAAGTATAAAAAATAACGTTTTAATTACATCAAGAAAAAAAAGAGATATTAAAAATTTTGTCTCAATTAATGAGGCTTTAAAAAATGAGTATATAATAATTGTTATCGCTTCTCAGGCTATAAATGATTTTTTACAAAAATATCATAAAGAATTAAAAAACAAAAAAATATTAATAGCAAGCAAGGGTATTGATAATAAAGAATGTAAATTCTTAAATGAGCTTTTTGAAAGATATATAAATAAAAATAATTTAGCTTTTTTGTCAGGTCCTTCTTTTGCCAAAGAAGTTATGCAAAATAAACCAACCGCGCTTGTAGTAGCTTCTTATAATTTGGATCTTGCAAAAAAATTTGCCTCTTTTTTTCCAGAATTTATTAAAATTTATACCGATGATGATGTAATAGGAGTTGAAGTTGCAGGTGCTTATAAAAATGTAATTGCAATTGCAGCAGGAATTTGTGAAGGGCTTAATCTAGGTGAAAATGCAAAAGCCGCTTTAATTTCAAGGGGACTTGTCGAAATGGCAAGATTTGGAGAATATTTTGGAGCTAAAAAAAATACTTTTTTGGGAGTTGCGGGAAGCGGTGATTTGTTTTTGACGGCAAATTCTACTATGAGTAGAAATTTTAGAGTGGGAATTAATTTGGCCAAAGGTAAAATGTTAGAGGATATATTAAATGAGCTTGGAGAAGTTGCCGAAGGTGTATGGACGACAAAAGCAATTTTTCAAATTTCTAAAAAAGAAAGTATATATACACCTATCGCTTCAGAAGTTTATAAAATAATTTATGAACATAAAAAAGTAAAAGAAAGTTTAAAAGATTTACTTTCTTAATTTAAAGGTGATTTTTTAATAGCGTCAACAGCCAAATAAAGCATAACTCCTGTTGCTATTACACAAAATAATACCGCTACAAATCCACTAAATCCCATTTTTTCTCCTTTTTTGTTTTGGTTATTATATCATAAAAAAGACAAAAGCGAGGAAAAGTGATAAAATTTTAAAAAAGAAATTGAATGAGATTAGATGAATTTTTAGTAAAAAATGCTTATGTAGATAGTCGCAATAAGGCAAAAGAGTTAATAAAATCGTCAAAAGTAAAAGTTGATGGCAAGATTATAACAAAACCATCTTTAAATGTTGAAAATCCTGAAATTGAAATTTTACAAAAAATATATGTAAGCAGGGCTGCTTGGAAACTTAAAAATTATCTTGAAAAATATAAAATAGATTTTGAAAATAAAAGTATAATTGATGTTGGAAGTTCTACAGGAGGATTTAGTGAAGTAGCTTTAGAAAAAGGAGCTAAAAAAGTAGTATGTGTTGATGTGGGAAGCAACCAATTACATTCTAAAATAAGGCAAAATCCTAAAGTTGAAGTTTTTGAAAATACAGACATAAGAGATTTTACATATCCTAAAAAATTTGATATATTGGTTAGTGATGTAAGTTTTATTTCACTTCTTAAAATTTTTGATAAATTAGCAAGTTTAAGTAATGAAATGATTTTGCTTTTTAAACCTCAATTTGAAGTAGGAATTGAAGCTAAAAGAGATAAAAAAGGTGTTGTAACTGATAAAGAAGCTATTAAAAAAGCCAGAAAAAATTTTGAATATTATGTTTTGAATAGAGGATTTAAAATTTTAAGAAATGAAGAATCAAGTATTAAAGGAAAAGAAGGAAACAGGGAATATATTTATCATTTAAGGAGAAAAGTTGATTAAAAGATATCCAACAAGAAAAATAAAAATAAGAGATGTAGAAATTGGAGGAGATGCTCCAATTAGTGTTCAATCTATGACATATTCAAAAACAAAAGATATAAATTCTACACTTGAACAAATTAACAGACTTTATTTTGCAGGGGCTGATTTGGTTAGGGTGGCGGTTTTAGATGAAGAAGATGCAAATGCACTTAAAGAAATTGTAAAAAAATCGCCTCTACCAATAATTGCAGATATTCATTTTAATTATAAACTTGGATTAAAAGCAGCTGAGTGGGTGGATGCTCTTAGGATTAATCCCGGAAATATTGGAGGGAAGGAAAGAGTTAAAGAAATAGTTAAAGCATGTAAAGAGCGTAATCTTCCAATTAGAATTGGAGTAAATGCAGGTAGTCTTGAAGAGCATCTTGAAAATAAATACGGACAAACTCCAAAAGCGATGGTTGAATCAGCACTTTGGCATATTAAATTTTTAGAGGATTTAGATTTTTTTGATATAAAAGTTTCACTTAAAGCTTCTGATGTAATTAGAACTGTTGAAGCATACAGAATGTTAAGATCATTAGTTGATTATCCTTTTCATCTTGGAGTTACAGAAGCAGGAACAAAATTTCACGCTACAATTAAAAGTGCAGCTGCTTTTGGGGCTTTGTTGCTTGATGGAATAGGAGACACCCTTAGAGTTTCAATTACAGGGGAGCTTGAAGAAGAGATTAGAGTTGGAAAAGCTATACTTAAAGATTTAGGCCTTCTAAAAGAAGGTGTAAATATTATCTCTTGTCCTACATGTGGGAGGATTGAAGTAGATTTGCCTCCGATTGTGGAAGCTGTAGAAGAAGCTACAAAACATATAAAAAAACCGCTCAATCTCTCCGTTATGGGATGTGTGGTAAATGCAATAGGGGAGGCAAAAGAGGCTGATGTTGCTATTGCATGTGGGAAAGGATTTGGGCTTATTATGAAAAAAGGTGAAATTATTGGGAAATATCCTGAGAGTGAACTTTTGGAAAAATTTTTGGAAGAAGTAAAAAAAGAAGCAAAGGAGTAATATGAGTGCGTCAATGTTAATTTACGGTGTTGGAATAATGATATTTTCTTTGGCTTTTATTTTTATGATTTTAATTTTAATTCCAAATAAAGTTACAAAAGAAAAACTTATTAAAATAATCGGGGAAGAAGAGATTGAAAAAATAAAAAAAGCTTTGGATGAGGAAGAAATAAAAACAATTATTCGTTCACTTCCTAAGAAAAAAAGAACAAAACTTAAAACTCTTCTTGAAAGTCAGGATATAAGAGAAGTTTTGAAAGCGTTGAATGAGCATATTTTAAAAAAACCTTAAATCCGGATTTATTAAAACATCTTCAATAATTATTTCTTTATCTTCTTTTTGAGGATTAATAATTTTGAATTTATTTTTATTTTCAGATAAAATAATACCAATATCTATTGT
>CAZIBT010000029.1:0-9163 GCA_964537435.1 uncultured Nautiliales bacterium
GATTTTTGAGGTTTAAAAATTGATGGAGTTGGTTTAAAATAAATTTCAAGCTCAACATTTTCACCGCTACTTATTCCGCCAAGCATTCCACCTGAATTATTGCTTAAAAAACCGTCTTTTCTTATTTCATCATTATTCTCAAGACCTGTTAGTTTATGCGAGTGAGTATTTCCTATATATACACCTTTTACGGCATTAATACTAACCATTGCAGAAGCTAAAATATTATCAAGCTTATAATAAATTGGCTCTCCAAGTCCTATTGGAAGATTTTTGATTCTAAGCTTTACAACACCTCCAAGAGAATTATGTTCATTTCTTGCTTTATCAATAATTTCAATCCATTTTTTTTCTATTTCACTATCAAGTGCAAAAAGAGGTGAAGTTTTTGCATATTCAAAATCTATCGTTTCAGATCTAATTCCTCCAATTTCAACTGTTCCGGCTTCAATTTCAATATTAAATTCTTTTAAAATCATTTTAGCTACCGCCCCAGCAGCCGCTCTTGCAGCAGTCTCTCTTGCAGAACTTCTACCACCGCCTCTATAATCTCTAATGCCATATTTATGAAAATATGTAAAATCAGCGTGCCCTGGTCTGAAAATATCTTTTATATTTGAATAATCCCTACTTTTTTGGTCTTTATTAAAAATCACAATAGCTATAGGAGTCCCAGTAGTTTTACCATCAAACACACCACTTAAAACTTCTGGGGTATCACTCTCTTTTCTTTGAGTGGCAAATCTGTTTTTCCCAGGTCTTCTTCTATCAAGCTCAGAATTTAAAAATTTTTCATCAAAATCAATACCAGCAGGAACTCCATCTACAACCACGCCAATTGCTTTTCCATGAGATTCCCCAAAAGTAGTAAACCTGAAAATTTCTCCAAAACTGTTAAACATTATCAACCTTTTACATTCATTATATTCTTATAACCCATCCACTCATTCACACATCAACTTAAATACCAAGCTCTTTTTTAAGCTTTTCTATAGTAATTCTTGCACCTTCTTGCTGAGCTGCTTTTTTACTTCTACCTATTGCCCTTGCATATTCTTTATCATTAATAAAAACTCCAATTTCAAATTCTTTTTTGTGATCGGGGCCTTTTGTGTTAATCAATCTGTATTCAGGAACTTCACCAAAATGAGCTTGTGTAATTTCTTGGAGAGTTGTTTTGTAATCTTTCAAAAGTTTTTCCGGAGTGATTTCAGGATATTCCTCTTTCAAAAGCCTCAAAGCCAAATCTCTTGCCTTTTCAAATCCGGCTTCAAGATATACCGCTCCCATCAGTGCTTCAAATGCGCTTGAGAGGATTGAAGGTTTTCCCCTGCCACCATTGTTTTCCTCAGCTGAAGAAAGCAAAATATATTTTCCAAGATCCAATCTTTTTGCCAATTTGTCAAATGATTCTTCATTAACCAAAGCAGCTCTAAGTTTAGAAAGCATACCTTCTTCAGCTTCCGGGAATAGTTTATAAAGATACTCTCCCACTATAAGATCCAAAACTGCATCTCCAAGGTATTCTAACCTTTCATTATTGAAATTTTTTGAATAACTTCTGTGTGTTAGAGCCTCGGTTATCAATTTTTCATCTTTAAATTGATAACCTAAGCTCTTTTGCAATTCCTCAGCTATCATTCATCATCCTTTCATTAATTTTTGGAATTAAATTTATACATTCTGGATTAAATGCTATTAAAGAATTGATATCCAAAAATTCCTTTTTGCTAACCAACATAAAAAAAACGAAATGTATCAAAGCAGGTAATTTTTCATTGCATTTTTGACATTCGCTTTTTTTTAAAATTTCAATTTTTTCATCATCTAACCCCCAAAGAAAAGCAATTTTAGAAGCAATTTCAAATAAAGAAAAGCCACTCATTCTTTTTATAAGCGTTGAATATTCTAAAGGTGCAGAAGAGATGAGAATATCTACTTCATCTTTTTTATCACCCAAAAGCGAATCACAAACACAAACAGCCGCCGGGATTATAGCACCGATTTCTGCATATTTTTTGTAACTTTCCTCATTAAATTCTAAAAACATTGCTTCTTCGAATTCTTTCATAAAAGCACTTTGAAAATCAAAAAAGTTGATTTTAAATATTTTCCATTTTTTTGGCTCAAGCAAAGAAACAAGATAAGAATAAATCAGACTTCTTGCTTTTTCGATTCCAAGAAGAGTAAAAAGTTGGACCATATTGTCAACTTTTTTGGTTAACGAATAATAAGCACTGTTTATAACTCTTTCTATCTGTTTTTTTAAAACAAAATCCTTTTCTGCTTCAATCGCTGCATTTTTTATATCACCATTATTTAAATATAGTAGAGCTTTTTGGACGTTTTCTGGCACAGGTGGAACATTTGAGAGATATTTTAAAATATCTTCTTTAGAAATTAGCACTTTGTTTCCTTTTTAAAGCTTCTTTACGTGCAATTTTATCACAAATTTCATTTTCCCTGTGGCCAGAATGCCCTTTGACCCAATTTATATTTATTTTATGATTTTTGCTAACATTTAAAAATTCTTTCCACAAATCAGTATTTTTTACATTTTTGAAATCTTTCTTAACCCAATTATTAAGCCACTCATTTATACCTTTTAAAACATATGTCGAATCGGCAAAAAGTTCAATCTCACATGGTTCTTTAAGAGCTTTTAAGCTTTCTATTACAGCAATAAGCTCCATTCGGTTGTTAGTAGTGTTTTTTTCTCCTCCGCTTAAAATTTTTTCATTATTTTTATATCTTAAAATTGCACACCAACCCCCAGGGCCCGGATTTCCTAAAGAACTTCCATCAGTAAATATTTCAATTTTTTTCATCTATTGCCTTTTATTATCGGATAATTTTTGTCTTTTTTATTTTTTATGTTATAATAATTTCACAAATTTTAACAAAAGGAGGCAAAAATGCCAAAAATTAACAGATATGAAGACATTTCTCAAATAGACAGAGAAGCTAAAAAAGATTACATCGATAGACACTCACCATTTGTAATTTGTGAAGATAATGCAAAAGCAGGTGAAAAATTTAAAGTAAAAGTAAAAGTCGGTAATGAATACTCTCATCCAGATGATTTTGACCATTATATCGCATACGTTCAGTTATGGGATGGCGAAAGACTATTGGGACAAGCTACATTTACACCTGGGACGTTAAGCAACGAAAAAAGTCATGTGGAAGTTGATTTTTACATCATTCCTAAGAAAAAATTAAAACTAACAGCAATGGCTTACTGCACAAAACACGGTTTATGGGAAAGCGACACAAAAGAAGTTAACGTCGATTAATTTCCCTGTTTTCTTTCAAAAATGAATAATCATTTATAACTTTTTCTCCAATTTATTAAAATAAAATTAAAAAATGACAAAATTTGTATTGACTATGAAATTAAAATGATATATAATTTTTACAGCCTCGAAGGAGGGCTATTATGTTTAAACGCATTTTGTTTTTTTACATAGACGGGTTTAAAAACCTGTCGGATCTGGGGCGAAAGCTTTGGGTTATCATTATTATCAAACTGGTTGTGATCTTTGTGGTAATTAGAGCGTTTTTGATGCCAACATTAAAAAGAGAGGTTAAAAACCCTGAAATTAGGCAACAACTTTATTTGCAACAGATCACAAAGATCAGAACCGATAAACATAAAAAGGAGGAATAGCTATGCATGTAGATGTTAACATGCTCGAATGGGCAAGAGCCCAGTTCGCAATGACAGCATTATTTCACTTTTTCTTCGTGCCATTTACGCTGGGTATGTCGTTTATCGTAGCGTTTTTTGAAACAATTTATGTGAAAACGGGGAAACAAGAGTGGAAAAATATTACACAATTTTGGCAGTTACTTTTTGCAATTAACTTTGCATTAGGTCTTTCAACCGGTATTATTCATGAATTTGAATTCGGAACAAACTGGTCAACTTATTCTTGGGTAGTTGGTGATTTATTTGGAGCACCTCTTGCAATTGAAGGTATTGTTGCATTCTTTATGGAAGCAACATTTGCGGCAATTTCATTCTTTGGATGGAAAAGAGTTAGCAAAGGTGTGCATTTGGCATCATCTTGGCTACTTGCAATCGGTTCAAATCTTTCAGCCCTTTGGATTTTGATTGCAAACGGATTTATGCAACATCCAAGCAATGAATTTGGTAATTTCAATATCGATACTTCAAGACTTGAAATGGTAAATTTCTGGAAACTTATTATGCAACCTGTAGCACAGGTTAAATTCTTACACGTTGTAAGTGCAAGTTATACTCTTGCATCAGTATTTGTACTTGGAATTTCTGCATTTTATTTGCTTAGAAAAAAACATGTTGAATTTGCTAAAAAATCGGCTGCAGTAGCAGCGGCGTTCGGTTTAATTACTTCAATTTTCGTTGCTATAATTGGAGACGATCATGCTTATGAAGTAACTAATACTCAACCTACCAAAATAGCTGCTATGGAAGGATTATATGTAGGTGAAAAAGGAGCACCTATTGTTGCTATAGGTATTCCAAAAGATGTTCCTGCATTAAGCGTTAATAGCAATAATCAAACTTGGGCATTTAAAATCGAAATACCTCATATGCTTTCAATCCTCGGTAAACATAGTTTTAACGCATATGTTCCTGGACTTAAAGATTTAATACAAGGAAATCCTAAATATGGAATTTGGCCTCTTAAAAAACTTGCTGATATCGGAGCGCAAGCAAAAGCAGATTTACTTGCGTATCATGCTGCAAAAGCAAAAGGCGATGTCGCAGCTATGGCAGCAGCTAAAAAAGACTTCTACAGTGTAGTTTGGAGTGGACCTGACGGACTTACTCTTAGAAAATGCGACTTAATAGGATATGGATATTTCAAAAATGTTAGCAATCCTGATTTGATACATCCACCAGTAGCACCTGTATTTTATGCATTCCATATAATGGTAGCACTTGGTTTCTGGTTTATTATCCTATTTATTTGGGCATGGTTTGCTGTTGTTAAAGGAAGTTTTGAAAATTCTTCTTTACTTCAAAAACTTGCAGTTTTATCTGTTCCGTTACCATGGATTGCAACAAGTTTCGGATGGATGAGTGCTGAGATTGGAAGACAACCTTGGACAGTATTTGGAGTTCTTCCAACGGCAGAATCAGTAACACCTATTGCATTAGCAAATGTTCAAGCAACATTTTTCTTATTCCTAGTAGCATTTGTTATCTTAGGTATTGCTGAACTTAAAATCCTATTTACGGTCGTTAAACACGGACCAAAAGGAGCGCACTAATGACTTGGGCACCAAATACAGTGGACGCAACACATTTTTATCTACAAGTATATTTTTGGTTAATTGTTGCGGTTTTAGCAGGATTATTTTTATTTATGACTTTTGTGCAAGGTGGGCAATCACTTTTTCACACAGCAAAAAATGAAATGGAAGAGAGAGCTATTGCAAATTCCCTAGGTAGAAAATGGGAACTCACTTTTACAACATTGGTTCTTTTTGGTGGTGCTCTTTATGCAGCATTTCCATTATTTTATTCAGTTAGTTTCGGTGGAGCTTATTGGGTATGGATGTTAATTTTATTCGGTTTTGTTTTACAAGCTGTATCATATGAATATATGAACAAAGAAGGAAACTTAATAGGAAAAGGTGCTTATAAATTTTTCCTATATTTTAATGGTATTGTTACAATGCTTTTAATAGGTGCTGCAATAGGAACATTCTTTACTGGAAGTAACTTTACATTCGATCCAGTTACAAAAGTTTTGCATTGGGGAACAGCATCAGATGGATTTAATTTAAGAGGTTTGGAAGCTGCAATTGATTTTAGACACGGAGCTTGGTTTAACCTTGCTTTTGGTGTTTTACTATTTGCTGTAGCAAGAGTTCTTGGTGGTTTATGGTTAATTAATGATATTGACAATAATGAATTTCCTGAACTTGTTGCAAGAATAAGAAGCACTATTAAAAAATGCTTTATTGTTCTATTAATTGCTTTATTAATTGTTCTATACGGCTTTATTACAATGAAAGGATATTCTTACGATATCCATACAGGTATTGTTACAAGAGTTGCAGGTAAATATTTACACAACTTACTTTCATTTGGAGCAATTCCTTTAATTGTTTTCTTATTGGGATTAATTTTGTTTGTATGGGGTGTATTTGTTTCAGCTTTCGGAACATCAACAAAAGGTATTTGGTTTAGTGGACTTGGAATTGTATTAGTTGGAATTATTGTTGTAGTAATTGCAGGGCTTTTTGGAACACCTTTTTATCCAAGCTATGCAGATTTACAAAGTAGTTTAACTATTCAAAACGCATCTGGTAGTAAATATACTCTTGAAGTTATGGCCTGGGTAAGTGTTGCTGTTCCGTTTGTTTTGGCATACATTATTTGGGTATGGTATCAAATGAAAAAAAATGGTCCTATTACAAAAGAAGAAATTTTAGACCCAGAATCTCATGCATATTAAGGAGTGATAATGAGAAAATTAATAGCACTTTTAATGGTATTTTTCGGAAGCTTTCTTTTTGCAAGCGAACAATTAATGCCAAACGGAATGAACCCAGATGTTCATAAAATCGATACAACTTGGGGAGTAATTTTATTCTTCATATGGCCTATTTTAATAATAGTAGGTTATAAATTTGTAGAATTTACCCTAAAAAAATCAGGTCTAGAAAAAGACCTTTGATTTTTTTCTCTTATTTATAACTTCCTCATATTTCCAAATACTTTTTTGTTATAATTTCAATCCAATCAAACCACATTTTTAGGAGAAATTTATGATAAAAGAACTTCAAAATTTAGGAATTAACACTTCAAAAGTAATCCATAATCCAAGCTATGACAAAATCATTGAGGATACATTAAAAAAAGGTGAAGTTTCTGTTACAGCTAGCGGGGCAACAGCAGTGGATACAGGAGAATTTACCGGTAGAAGCCCTAAAGATAAATTTTTTGTAAAACAATCTCCAAGCGAACAATATATCGCATGGGGAGAAATAAATCAACCTATTACTCTAAAAACATTTAAAAATCTTGAAAAATTTACCAAAGAGAGATTAAGTGAATTTGATGAATTATATGTGATTGATGTTTTTGTTGGAGCAAGCAAAGAAAGCAGACGTGCTATAAGATTTATAACTCCAATTGCATGGCAGGCACATTTTGTTATGAATATGTTCATTTTGCCAAATGAAATGGAACTTAAAAATTTTAAACCTGATTTTACATTTTTAGTAGCTGGAGAAGCCAGATATCCTGATTGGGAAAAAGAAGGATTAAACAGCGATATTTTTATTGCATTTAATATTGAGGAAAACAAAGCTGTAATGAGCGGAACATTATACGGAGGTGAACTAAAAAAAGGTATATTTACTATGATGAACTATTGGCTGCCACTCGAAGGCAAGCTTTCAATGCATTGTTCTGCAAATGTAGGAGAAAAAGGTGATGTTGCACTATTTTTTGGGCTTAGTGGAACAGGAAAAACAACTCTATCAACCGATCCAAAAAGAAAACTTATAGGTGATGATGAACACGGATGGGATGATAACGGAGTATTCAACTTTGAAGGTGGATGTTATGCAAAAGTTATTAATCTTGATAAAGAAAGCGAACCTGAAATTTATAATGCAATAAAAAGAAATGCTCTTCTTGAAAATGTTGTTATCAAAGAAAATGGTGAAGTTGATTTTAAAGATTCCAGTAAAACAGAAAACACAAGAGTTAGTTATCCAATAGAACATATTGAAAATCACGAGTGCACCCTTCAAGGCGGACATCCTAAAAACATAATTTTCCTAACTGCCGATGCATTTGGGGTATTGCCACCTGTGAGTAAATTAACAAAAGAACAAGCAATGTATTATTTCCTAAGCGGATATACTGCAAAAGTAGCTGGAACAGAAAGAGGCATTACCGAGCCAGTTGCAACTTTTAGCGCTTGTTTTGGTGAGCCATTTTTACCTCTGCATCCAACTGTTTATGCAAAATTATTAGGCGAAAAAGTAGATAAACACAACGTAAATGTATATCTTGTAAATACAGGATGGACTGGCGGTCCATATGGGATAGGACATAGAATGAGCATAAAAGACACTAGGGCATGTATTAATGCTATACTTGATGGAAGTATAGAAAAAGCAGAATTTGACATATTACCAGTATTTAATTTAACCATTCCAAAAGAATTACCGGGAGTAAACACAAATGTTCTAAATCCTAGAAACACATGGGAAGATAAAAATGCATATGATATGCAGCTTCAAAAACTTGCTGAAATGTTTATTCAAAATTTCAAAAGATATGAAGATGTGCCTGAAGGAAAAGAATACGAAAAAGCAGGTCCAAAAGTTTAATTTCACAAAAAGCTATTGCTTTTTTGTGAGTTTTTTTATATAATTCTATTCCCAATGCGGGCTTAGCTCAGTTGGCTAGAGCGCCACCTTGCCAAGGTGGAGGTCGCGGGTTCGAGTCCCGTAGCCCGCTCCATATATGGCGCCATAGCCAAGTGGCTAAGGCACGGGCCTGCAAAGCCCTGATCCCCGGTTCGAATCCGGGTGGCGCCTCCATTTGACTTTTAAAAATTATTTAAATATAATGTTGCCTACATTGCCCGGGTGGCGGAAATGGTAGACGCAAGGGACTTAAAATCCCTCGGGAATTTTTCCCGTGCCGGTTCAAGTCCGGCCCCGGGCACCACCAGTTTAATTAATCTTTTAATTGTTTTTAGGAGAGGTGGCCGAGTGGTTGAAGGCGGCGGCCTTGAAAGCCGTTGAACGGGCAACCGTTCCGTGGGTTCGAATCCCACCCTCTCCGCCACTACCTCAAAAACCCCTAAATTTAGGTAATCTTTAAATATCAAAGAGGCGAATGTCAGTCGATTTTGGCGGATTTTTACTGACAATTTAACTGACAGTTTTTATATTTATGTATAGGACTTATTAAACAATTACTTTATAACTTTTTAAATTTAATTCTATAAAGAATATAAAAAATTTAAAAGTTAGCTAATCAAAAATTTAATATGAACTTTTATTTTCTTACAAAATGTAAAATTTTATTTCTTATGGATTTAAATTTTCTAATTCAAAATTTTTTAAATTATACTAAGTAATTTTTAATTCTACTATTACTCTGATTATCTTTCTTGATTTGTTATAAACTACTAATGTA
>CAZIBT010000030.1:0-8947 GCA_964537435.1 uncultured Nautiliales bacterium
AACCTTTATGGAGCGTTTAAAAATTTACACTCTTGTTGAGTGCATTTAGTCAGTGTTTTGATATATTCTAAATGATTTTAAAAAGCATATTTTTGATCTCTTCAAAAGAATATATTTCATCGGGAGTTTGCTTAAGAAAATTTTCCATTGTCTCTTTTTTATCTACTGCTTCATCGAGTTCTTTGTCCGCTCCTTTTTGATATGCTCCTATTCGGAGTAAGACTTCATTTTCTTTTAAAAGTGCATAAAGACGTTTGAATTTTATTATTTTTTTAAGATGATTTTTATCCACTACATTGGATAAAACCCTACTGGCTGATTTGAGAATATTTATAGGAGGGTAAATTCCCATATCGGTCATTTCTCTATCGAGTATTATATGTCCATCAAGAATGCTTCTTGCCTGATCTGCAATAGGATCGGCTGATGTGTCATCTCCTTCTACTAGGACAGTAAAAAATGCGGTAATTGAGCCTTTTCCTTCTTCTTTTCCAGCTCTTTCCATTAATTGAGGAAGTATCATAATCGAACTTGGAGGATAGCCTTTGCTCGTAGGTGGTTCTCCAAGTGCCAAACCAATTTCTCTTTGTGCCATAGCAAATCTTGTTATACTATCCATTATAAAAAGCACGTTTTTATTTTGATCTTTAAAATATTCAGCCACACTCATTGCAGCAAAAGCTCCATATTTCCTCATGAGCGCTGAATCGTCGCTTGTTGCTGCAACAATAACTGTATTTGTCAAATCTCCATTTAAGTTTTGTTCTATAAATTCTGGAATTTCCCTTCCTCTTTCTCCTATTAGGGCTATTACTTTAACATCTGCCTTGCTGCCTTTGACTATCATTCCCATTAAAGTGGATTTTCCTACCCCGCTTCCTGCAAATATACCGAGTTTCTGGCCTTTTCCGGATGTTAAAAGTCCGTCAATTGACTTAACACCTGTAGAGAAAGGTTCATTAATAATTCCTCTTTTAAGAGGTGAGATAGGTTTTTTCATTATAGGATATTTTGTTTTAAGATTAATTTCCCCTTTGCCATCAATTGCTCTCATAAAAGGATCAACAACTCTTCCTAAAAGTTCATCTCCCACAGGTATTTGCATACCGCTTTCATCAAGATAAATTTTATCATTTATTTTGATGCCTTCAGTAAAGGAAAACGGGGTTATTATAAAGTCATTTTGCGTAACGGCTGTTACCATTCCCAAAATTTCGTTTTTGTGGGATTTGATTTTAACCAAATCCCCAATAGAAACATCTAATTTATCGCCAATAATATTGATTGGTGTTATTTTTTTGACAAAACCAAAAGGCTTTGAGAGTTTTTGATTTTTTATTTTGTTTTTAATATTTTTAAGTGCCATCAGAAATGATTTTGAACAGGGGCGTTTATGATGTTAAAAAATTCTTCCCTTGTTTTTTCTTCAAGGAAAATCCCCCTTAGTGCCGAAGTTGAGGTGTATGAATATTTGCTTTTTACCCCTCTCATTTCCATACACATATGTCTTGCATGTATCACCACACCTACTCCTTTTGGTTTAACAACATCCATTATTGCATCAGCTATTTGCTCAGTTAGCTGTTCTTGAATTTGAAGTCTTCTTGAAAAAACATTTACCATTCTTGGAATTTTACTAAGACCCACTACTTTTTTATCAGGAATATAAGCTACATGAACTCTTCCAAAAAATGGCAAAATATGATGTTCACACATTGAATAAAATTCTATATCCCTAACCACCACCATTTCATTGTTGGTGCTCTCAAAAAGTGCATCGTTTAAAACATCTTTTGGGTTTTGAAAATATCCTCCGCAAATCTCTTCAAAAGCTTTTGCAACCCTTTTAGGTGTTTTAATTAACCCTTCTCTATTTACGTCCTCTCCTATGGCTTCAAGTATCATTTTTGTGGCATATTCTATTTTTTTTAGATCAACACTCATTGTTATCCTTTAAATTTTTTGGTATTATACCCTTTAAAAAAGGAATTATTAATGGTTAATGTTGAAAAAATCGATTCTGCTAATAGTATAGTCAAAGCAACTATAAAAAATCAAGATTTAGAAAAGAAAAAAAACAAAGTTGCTAGAAAAATAGCAAAAGAAGCAAATATTCCAGGATTTAGAAAAGGAAATCTTAAACCAAAAGCGCTCGAGAGAAAAGTAAAAGCGGTTAAAAAACTTTATGCCGAAGACATTGAAAAAGAGGCTGTGAGCGAGGCTATAAAAGAAGCGCTTGATGAAGGTATTAAACAACTTGGAGTTAATGAAATTTTGGGTGAGCCTGAAGTTGTAAAATTTGATAAAAAAGAAGAGGAAATTGATGTTGAAATAAAGGTTTATACAAAACCAGAAATTAATATTAATGAAGAATATAAAGAGTGTGTTCCAGAAGTTGAACTTCCTGAAGTTAGCGAAGATGAAATAAATAAAGAGCTAGAAGCTATATCAAAAGCCGAATCAACTACAAAAATATCAGATAAAGAACAAGTTGAAAAAGGAGATATAGCTGTAATTGATTTTAAAGGTTATATTGATGGTAAAGAAATGGAAAAAGGAAGTGGTGAGGCATATCCTTTGGAAATTGGCAGCGGAAGTTTTGTTCCTGGATTTGAGGAGCAAATTGAGGGTATGAAAGTAGGGGAGAGCAAAAGAATAAAAGTTACTTTCCCTGAAAATTACGGTGCAAAAGAAATTGCTGGAAAAGAGGCTGAATTTGATGTAACGCTTCAAGAAATTCAGGAAAAAATACCTGCCGAAATAAATGATGAGCTTGCAAAAAAATATCTAGGTGATGAAAACGCTGATGTTGAAAAACTTAAAAATTATATAGAAACAAATATTCAAAACAGAAAAAAAGCAGAAGTTTTTGCACCTAAAAAGAATGAAATTCTTGAATGTTTGGTTAAAAAATATGAAATTGATGTGCCTGGGGGAATAGTTGAAAAAGAGATTGATGTTATGGTAAACAATGAAGCAGCTAAACTTAGCCCGGCTGAAATTAAAGAACTTCAAGAAAATCCAGAAAAATATAAAGAATTTAGGGAAAAATTTAAAGAAGAAGCAAAAGAGAGGGTAAAACTTACATTTATTATTGATGAAATAGCTAAAAAAGAAAATGTGAATGTAAGCGATGAGGAACTTTCTCAAATTTTATTTTACGAAGCATTAATGCAGGGGCAAAACCC
Source organism: uncultured Nautiliales bacterium (assembly GCA_964537435.1). GTDB lineage: Bacteria > Campylobacterota > Campylobacteria > Campylobacterales > Nautiliaceae > JALTBU01. The sequence continues at coordinate 3,189 of CAZIBT010000030.1, forward strand.
ACAAGAAATGATAAAATATTATCAGGAAAATAATCTTTTACCGGTTCTTAAAATGAATTTGATTGAAGAGAAATTGTTGAATAAATTATTAGAAGAAAAGGCGAGTAAATAATGAGTGTTTTAATTCCTACTGTAATAGAAAAAACAGGTAGAGGCGAGCGGGCTTATGATATATATTCCCGTCTTCTTAAAGACAGGATTGTTATGTTGCAAGGAGAAATTAACGATTATGTTTCAAGTATAATTGTAGCTCAGCTTTTATTTTTGGAGGCCGAAAATCCTGAAAAAGATATTTATCTTTATATAAATTCTCCCGGAGGCGTTGTTACAAGCGGTATGGCGATTTATGATACAATGAATTATATAAAGCCTGATGTTGTAACCATCTGCATGGGGCAAGCTGCGAGTATGGGAGCGTTTTTATTAAGTAGTGGAACAAAAGGGAAAAGGTTTGCTCTGCCTCACGCAAGGATAATGATACATCAGCCTCTAGGAGGTGCACAGGGACAAGCGACAGATATTGAAATACATGCCAAAGAAATTCTTCGAATGAAAAAAGAGCTTAATAAAATTTTGGCCGAAAATACAGGGCAGAGTCTTAGAAAAATAGAAAAAGATACTGAAAGAGATTTTTTTATGAGCGCTGAAGAGGCTATGAAATATGGACTAATTGATAAGGTTCTTAAAAAAAGAGAAAATTAATGGAAGAGAAATATTCAAATTATGCGGTAAAAGATTTGAAAGATCCTACCAATCCTATAGAAAAATTCGCTAAAAAAGTTTTTGATAAACTTATTGAAGAAGGGATACCTCCTGTTCCTTACAATTTTTCTCTTTATTTTTTTAATATGCTTGAAGATGAATCAATTGAGTTTAAAAAACAAATCCAGGATATATTGTCTTTGGCGGAGAGTGGGGATATAGAAAAAGAGCTTGAGCTTGAAAAAAAACTTAAAATATCTTTTAGATATCTTAAAGAAATATTGCAACGCACAGCTATTATTTATAAACTTACCAATCAGATGAAACTTATATCAGATGAGGCTCTCAAACAGATAGCCCATATAGCTTCTCAAAAAGCTTTTAGCAAATATTTAAAATCATTTGAAGACAAAATAAACAAAATTTCAAATAAAATGGATGAAAGTCTTAAAGAAATAAAAGAAGCATATTCCAAAAATATAGAGCTTATTAAAGATATCGAGAGTAATTCAATATTCGATATGATATATAGTGTTTATAATGATAAATTTTTTAAAGATGAAGTTAATAAAGAAATAGAATTAATAAAAAAATTCAAATATATAAGTTTTGTTGTTTTTATAAAAGTAAGACACGATGTTTTAACAAAATTAAAAAATGAAAAATCTCAAGTTATTCTAAATAAAAGTATTGCAAAAATTTTGCTAAAAACTTCAAGGAGGACCGATATTATATCTCATCTTGGAAACGGAATTTTTGGACTGCTTTTAAGACACACCGATAGAATAGGTGCTATTAAAACAATTGAGAGATTTTCTGAAATTATTTCTAATTCGGCTATTTTTGTTGAAGGAAATGAGATTGAAATAAAAATTGTAGGTTCTATTTGTGAAATAAGAGCAGATAAAACATATGAAGAGTATTTGAAAAAATGTAAAGATTTATTGGCAAAAGCACAACAAGAAAATGTTTTGTATATTGAAGGAGAATAATGGCTATTTTAGATATTGTTACATATCCAAATAAAATTTTAAAAGAAATTTCTCGTCCAGTTGAGAGATTTGATAATGAGCTTCATAAATTGCTTGATGATATGTATGAGACTATGATTGCAAAAAATGGAGTAGGTTTAGCCGCTATTCAAGTGGCTGTTCCTATAAGAGCTTTGATAATAGATCTTGGAGATGAAGAAGGAAAACAAAGCAAAGATACACTTATTGAAGTTATCAATCCGGAATTTTTGGAATGGGAAGGAGTTCAAAAAGATAAAGAAGGATGTTTATCGGTGCCAGAATATTTTGATGAGGTTGAAAGATATTCAAATGTAAAAGTAAAATTTTTTGATAGATTCGGAAAAGAACATATTATAGAAGCCGATGGGCTTTTAAGCGTAGCTTTTCAGCATGAAACAGACCATTTAGATGGACATTTGTTTATCGAAAGGTTGGATTATATAAAACGCAAAAAGTTTGAAAAAGAGTGGAAAAAACTATTAAAACAAAAACGAAAAAAATAAATTCTGCTACCCTTGATGGATTTGTTGCTAAAAAAGTAGAAGTTGAGAGCTCTTTTACAAAAGCACTGCCCGGCTTTTCAATAGTAGGACTTGGAAATCAAGCCATTCAGGAGAGTAAAGAGAGAGTTAAATCGGCTTTACTTAATAACGGTTTTGAATTTCCGCCTTTAAAAATAGTGATCAATCTTTCACCTTCCGACCTTCCAAAAAACGGAAGCCATTTTGATTTGCCAATAGCCCTGAGTATTTTGTTGCAAAATAGCGATATTGATTTAAGAGAATATCTGGTTTTGGGAGAGCTAGGGCTTGATGGGACACTTAAAGATACAAATGCTATATTTCCAATAATACTTTCTCTTAAACCAAAAAAAGTAATAATTCCTTTTAAATCTGCAAAAAAAATATCAAAAATTCCGGGGATTGAAATATATGCGTTTTCACATTTGAGTGAATTTGAAAAATTTGAACCTAAAAAAATAGAAAAAAGTGAATTTTCATATTCTTACCTTAAAATTGATGATAAAAAATATTATTATTTGGAAGATTTCAGGCTGGATTTTAAAGATGTGCTCGGTCAAAACGAGGCAAAAGAGGCAGCTCTTTATTCAGCGGCAGGGTTTCATAATATTTTATTTGAAGGCTCTCCCGGTGTTGGAAAATCAATGATAATAAATAGGCTTAGATATATTATGCCGCCAATGAGTATTGAGGAGATTTTGGAAGTTGAAAAGTTAAATTCGCTTGATGGAAAAGAAGCAGAATTTAAGCCCCTTCGCCCGTTTAGGTCTCCGCATTTTTCGGCTACCAAGGCGGCAATATTTGGAGGTGGAAGTAGAGGTGCTAAAATTGGTGAGATTGCATTTGCTAATAAAGGAATTTTGTTTTTTGACGAACTTCCCCAGTTTCAAAAAGATGTGCTTGAAAATCTAAGAGGGCCTCTTCAGGATAAAAAAATGCTAATAAGCAGGGTTAATTCAAAAATAGAATATGAAGCCGATATTTTGTTTGCTGCAGCCATGAATCCTTGTCCTTGTGGGAATTTACTTAGCTTACATAAAGAATGCAGATGCACTGAACTTGAGATTAAAAGATATAAAAATAGAATTTCAGAACCTCTTTATGATAGAATTGAAATTTATAAGCAGATGATAGAGGATGAGAACAACGATATAATTTCAAGTAAAGAAATGTTTGAGAAAGTTTTGATTGCTTTTGAGATGCAAAAAGGAATGTTTAACTCTAATTTGAATGAAAATTATCAGTTTAAAATAGAAAATGATGCTGTTGATATACTTAATAAAGCGAAAAGAAATTTTGCTTTAAGTAAAAGAAGTGAATTTAATTTGTTGAAACTATCAAAAACTATAGCAAATACCCAAAAAAGAGAAAAAATAAAAAAAGAAGATATTTTAACAGCTTTGAAATTTAGGAGGAGGAAATGAAACCGGTATTTAAAGAGGTTTACAGTTTTGATAAAAAATGTTATGAAAAATATAAATTAACAGAAGATATTTTAATGGAACACGCCGCAAACTCAATGGCAGAAATTATACGTAAAAGAATAAAAAAGGGAAGTGTAATAAATATTATCTCAGGTCCTGGAAATAACGGGGCTGATGGTATAACGCTTGGTAGACTTTTACTTGGGGATTATAAAATAAATCTATATCTGCCTCTTGGTGCAAAATCAGAGATGGCAAAATTACAGCTTGAAAGATTCATTGCAGTTGGAGGGGAAGTTAAAGAAAATTATTATAAATGCGATTGTCTTGTGGATGCAATTTTTGGGAGCGGTCTTAAGAGGGATTTATCCAAATATTTAATATGTTTTATAAAAAAAATGAATAATACAAATGCTTTTAAGCTCTCCTGCGATATTCCAACTGGTATTGATGATGAAGGAAATTTAAGGCCTGTAGCATTCAAAGCAGATGTTACCGTTACAATGGGCGCAGAAAAACTTAGTTTATATTCAGACGTGGCAAAAGATTATGTTGGAGAGATAATAAGGGCAGATTTGGGGGTTAGTTTTGGCAAATACCGAGGTAGAAGTGATTATTATGTGTGTAAAAAAGATGATTTAATTTTGCCTATCAGAAAAAAACAAAACTCTCACAAAAGAAGTTTCGGGCATTTGGGAGTGCTCGGTGGTGAAAAAAAAGGGGCTGCAATTATGGCTTCAATGGCGGCATTTAATTTTGGATGCGGGCTTGTTAGTATAGTGGAGAGTGGAGAGTGGAGAGTGGAGAATATCCCTTATGAGATTATGAAATCTAATAGTTTAGAGGGATTTTCTGCACTTGCTTTTGGTATGGGGCTTGGAGAATGTTTTGATGATAAAATGGATGAAATATTAAAACTTGATATTCCAATGGTTATTGATGCTGATATGTTTTATAAAAAAAAGATAAAAGAATTCTTAAATAAAGATAAAATAGTCCTAACCCCTCATCCAAAAGAGTTTGCCTCTCTTCTTAAAATTTTAGGAATAGGGGAATTTACTTCCGTTGACATTCAAAAACATAGATTTTCTTTGGCTGAGGAATTTAGTAAAAAATATCCAAAAACCGTGCTTTTATTAAAAGGTGCAAATAAAATTATTGCTTTTAACAAAAAACTTTTTATAGACCCTCTTGGAAGTGTTGCATTGGCAAAAGGAGGGAGCGGTGATGTTTTGGCCGGAATGATAGGAGGTTTACTAGCCCAAGGATACCATCCTTTGAAGGCTGCACTATCAGCTAGTTTAGCCCATTCAATAGCAGGCAATTATGAACCCAATTTTGCTCTTACGCCTATTAAATTAATCAAAAGGTTAGATAAGATTGAAAGAATTTTTTAAAATAATTACCGAGGAGCATAATTTTATAAACCTTTTTTGGTTTAATTTTCATAAAGTCGATGAGGGAATTTATAGAAGTGCTCAATTTACTCCTTGGAAGCTTAAAAAGCTGATTAAAAAATACGGAATTAAAACCATAGTAAATTTAAGAGGAACTAAACAAAATTATTTATATAAAAAAGAAAAAGAAATTTGCGAAAAAATGGGTGTTAAATATATTCCTTTTCAAATTTCATCAAGAAATTTGCCAAAAGATTATGAGATTGAAGAATTAATTAATATCTTTAAAAATGAGCAAAAACCTATTCTTTTTCATTGTAAAGCCGGAGCAGATAGAACAGGGATGGTTGCTACATTGTATCATATAATAAACGGCAAAAGTAAAAAAGAAGCCATAAAAAAAGAGCTCAAATTAAAATACGGATATTTGAGTTTAAGTAAAGCTGGAAGAATTAAAAAGATGTTTGAATTGTATGATGAAAAAGAAGATTTTTTAACTTGGTTTAAAAAAAATCAAAAATTTTTGGAAAATATTACTTTCAAAGCCAATCCTTTGGTAGATTTTATATTTGAAAAAATTTTAAAAAGAGAGTAACTATTCTCCTATATACTCCCATTTAAGTGCTTCTCCTTTTTCTAAATCCCTGCAGGCTCTTTTACCTAAAATCTCTGGCAAATATTTTGGATGAAGACCATATCCTG
>CAZIBT010000031.1:0-8888 GCA_964537435.1 uncultured Nautiliales bacterium
CTTTTTTTTAATAAAAAAGATAATTTGAATATATCGAATTATTCTCAAATAGTAGCCGATAAAAATTATGAATATGATAATGGGGAGTTAATAACACAACATAATGCAAATGCTCAAAATTATGCTAATTTGAATACTGTTTTGGCAGATACGATAAATTTATCTCCTAATAATTATCCTCAGACTATAAATATAAGATTTAGAGATATAAATGGGAATTTCAATACAGCTACTATTACTTTAAGAGATACGCCTGATAGTAACGGACATTTATCAACTTTTAGCATTAATGGTGAAACTTATGATATTTTAGATCAAAATGGTAATAAAACTCCAGCACATGATATTATTACCACTCAAACTACAATAGATCCAACCACATGTAAAGCATGTCAAAAAGAAAATATTCAAAAAGGAGTAACTTTTAAACAGCTTTCAGATGTAATTTCTATGCTTGTAAGTGATAATTTGCCTTCATCTTCATCTCAAATAGATTATGAAAAAGCGATTGAAAATGCTAAAAAGGAAGTTGTTGCTGGTTTAAATGAAAAAGGGCAATTTTATGTAAAAGATTTAACTAATCAAAATTCAAAAATTCAGCTCTCTATGTTTAGCGATAATTTTTCTTTTCAAGAAAATAATGCAATAACAATAGATGAACCTGAGAGTGATTTTTTTGGAACCCTTCAAAAAGCAATTGAAGCAGTGGAAAATGGAAACGAATATGCAAATTCAGCTTCAAAAGATCCAAGAAATTTTGGAATTCAAGGAGCAATTGAAGCGATAGGACATGTGATAGATAGGGTTGGAAGGGAACACGCAAAAATAGGAGCCGTTTCACAGGAATTTGATTTAAGCATTCAAAGGGTAACAATGTTAAAAACCCACATACAATCTCTTCAGTCTGATAATATTGATACTGATTTGGGAGATGCCACTATGAAATTAAATTCTTTGGAACTTTCATATCAAGCGCTTTTGGCGAGCATTGCTAAAATTAATAATTTGACGCTTCTTAATTATTTAAGATAAAATTCTGAAAAAAAAAGGATAAGGAATTTTAAGAAAAGCTCTTTTTTTATCTATTTTTGCAATTATTATTTTTTTAGGCGTTGCAACCATTGCTCCTGAATTTGCTTATGTAGGAAAATTAGGTAAATTTTTGGGAAATCTTAATTTGACACTTTTTGGATTTTTATCTTATATATTTGTTTTGTATCTTTTATGGATATTATATCTAGCGTATAAAAATAAGTTTGATTTTAAAAATTCTTTGAGAGTGCTTGGGGTATTGGTTTTATTTTTTGATTTTTTATTTATTCAGTCAATTTTGATTCAAAAAGGAATTATTGGAAATCTGTTTGTAAATACTTTAAAAGGTTTTATTGGAATATTAGGGATAGTGCTTTTAGTTATTGTGCTTGGGGCATGGGGATTTTTAATGTTATTTGAAGAGAAAGTGTTTGAATTCTTTAAAAAAAATGAACCCCCTATTGATAATCAAATGAAAAAAGAGAATAAGAGTGAAGAGAATGATTTTGATTATTTAAATGATATAGAAATGGAAAATGAAGAAAAAGTTGAAGAAAAAGAAATTCAAAACCAAGAAGAACAATCTTTTGAAAAAATAAAAAAAGATTCAACAGATGAAAATAAAGTCTCTCACATAAAAGAACTTGAAGAGACTAAAAAGCTTCTTAGTCAAATAGAAATAGGAGAAAGAAACAAACCTAAAAACTGGCGTTTTCCTACTCTTGAATTTTTAAAAAAACCACCAAAACACAAAAAAGAAATAAATGAAAATGAAATTGACAAAAAAATAAAAATTCTTATAGAAAAACTTAAAAAATTTAAAATAGAAGGAGATGTGGTTCGTTATTATGTAGGGCCTGTGGTTACTACATTTGAATTCAAGCCCTTACCTCATATTAAAGTAAGTAAAATTTTGGCCCTTCAGGATGATTTGGCAATGGCGCTTAAAGCCCAGTCAATCAGGATTCAAGCCCCAATTCCTGGAAAAGATGTTGTGGGAATAGAAATTCCAAATGAAAAACAAGAAATTATTTATTTAAGAGAAATTTTAGAGAGTAATATTTTTCAAAAAGCAAAATCACCTTTAACTTTAGCTCTTGGAAAGGATATAGTAGGATCTCCTTTTGTAACGGATTTAAAAAAGTTACCTCATTTATTAATTGCAGGGACTACTGGAAGTGGAAAGAGTGTAGGGATAAATGCAATGATTTTATCTTTACTTTATAAAAACTCTCCAGATGAGCTGAAACTTATTATGGTTGATCCGAAAATGCTTGAATTTTCCATATATAATGATATCCCGCATTTATTGACACCTGTCATAACCGACCCCAAAAAAGCCATAATGGCGCTTAATGCAATGGTAAAAGAGATGGAGAGGCGATATAAACTTATGGCTAAAATGAAAGTAAAAAATATAGAAGGATTTAACAAAAAATCTGATGAAAAACTTCCGTATATTGTAATAATTATTGATGAGCTTGCAGATTTGATGATGACGAGCGGTAAAGATGTGGAATATTCTATTGCAAGGCTTGCACAAATGGCAAGGGCAAGCGGAATTCATCTAATAGTTGCCACTCAAAGACCAAGTGTTGATGTTGTAACAGGATTAATTAAAGCTAATTTGCCTAGCAGAATTTCTTTTAAGGTTGGTCAAAAAATTGATTCAAAGGTCATTTTGGATCAGTTTGGGGCTGAGAGTTTGCTTGGCAGAGGAGATATGCTTTTTACGCCTCCTGGCATTACCGGTTTAATTAGACTTCATGCTCCTTATACAAGTGAAGAGGAAATTGAAAAAATTGTCGAATATTTAAAATCTCAAAGAGAGCCCGATTATGATACAATTATGATTAATAATATAGAAAATGATGAAACATTAGAAAATGTCGATGAACTGGATGAGCTTTTTGAAGATGCTAAAAAAATTATTTTAACAGAAAAAAGAACAAGTATAAGCTATCTTCAACGAAGGCTTCAAATTGGGTATAATAGAGCGGCTAATATAATTGAACAGATGGAAAGAATGGGAATACTCTCGCCCCCTAATTCAAAAGGGCAAAGAGAAATTTTAAGGAGTTAAAATGAAAAAATCAGCGTTATTAGCGTTTGCTGTTTTATTTTTTATTGGTTGTGCCGATAAACCTATGGCTACTAGTGTTATCGGATTAGCCGGAAATGAAAAAGTTGTTGGATGGAATGATAGCAATAATACACAAAAGCCTAAAATTGTAATTAAAAAAATTTATATAACCGAACCGTTAAAAGATTCTGATGGTGATGGAGTTCCTGATAAAATGGACAAATGTCCAAATACTCCAAAAGATCTTGTTGTAAATCATTATGGTTGCCCTATTATTACAACACTCAGATTTAATTTTGATTTTAATAAATATAAAGTTAAAAAAATATATTATCCACAGATAAAAAAAGTTGCAGATATTTTAAGGGCAAACCCAAAACTAAAAATAGAAATTGATGGATATACAGATAATATAGGAAGCAAAGCTTATAATTTAAAATTATCTTTAAAAAGAGCAAAAGCTATTAAAAATATTTTGGTAAAAGTTTATAAAATTAATCCAAAAAGAATAATAGTAAAAGGTTTTGGAGAAGCTTATCCTCTTGTGCCAAACACCACTCCTACAAACAGGGCATTAAATAGACGGGCGGAAATTATAAATATTACAAATAAAAATTAAATTTCCTCTCCGTTAATAAACAATTTTTCTACTTCATTTGTGTGCAAAATAATTTGTAATGGTAAATTTTCCAAATTTTTTATTTTATCTGGAAGTTTAAAACTTATTAAATCGGCATCTTTTCCTTTTTCTATTGAGCCATTATTTAAACCAAGTGATTTTGCGGCATTTATAGTAACCGATTTTAACAAATCTTTTGCCAAATATTTTGGATGTAAATCTATATGCATCAAAAGTGCCGCTCTTATTTCTTTGAAAAGATTTAGAGAATAATTTGAGCTAAGTCCATCGGTTGCAACAGAATAGTTAATAGAGTGATTTTTAACTGTTTCTAAGTTTAATAGCCCTACATTTAACAGTCTATTGGAAACGGGGCAGTGAGCTATATTGGCCTCTATTTCGCTTATTTTTTGAAATTCATTTTCATTTGCATAAACACAATGGATAAAAGTTGTATTTGTATTTTTGAATTTTTCTATAAATTCTACAGGTTTTATTAGAGGTTTTGCGTTTTTAAAATGTTTTTCAAAAAAAATCTTAAATTCGCCTTCCCCTTTTTCAAGCCATTTTCTCTCAGCTCTGCTTTCCATAAAATGTGTTTGAATCGGAAGATTTTTTTCTTTTGCAATATTTATTACTTTATCCATTAAAATAGGGTGGACAGAATAGGGTGAATGAATGGAAATTCCTATTTTAAATTTTTCATTTATTATTTTTTCAGATTCTTCCATTCTTGCTAGAAAATCCTGATAAAGCATATCAACTACAGCAGGGTTTGTTCCTATTATCTCATTAAAATAGACCACTTTCAAAGGGGAATGTTTTAAATATTTAAGATCAGCCCCGCTTGAACTTATTTCCCCAAAAGCACAAATTCCACTTTTTTTCATTTCATTGATAGCTTTTTTAAAACATCTGTTTTTGCACTTTATAAAAAGCTCTTCTCTGTTTATTATAACCGAATCAAGCCATGAAATAAAATCTCCGAAATTCAATGAAGTTTTATTTGAGCTAAATTCCAAGTGAGTGTGAGTATTAATTAATGCAGGCATTAAAACTGAATTTTTCCCCAAATAAATACTCTCACCCGGCAGATTATATCCTATATCAATAATTTTTTTATCAAACAAAATTTCACCGTTTTTTAAAATTTCGTAATTTTTATTCATTGTTAGCACATAATCGGCTTTAAATTTAGTCAAATTAAATCCTTTTTGATATACTAAGCAATATTTATACCGAAAATTTAGTAAAATAACATTAAAAAAGGAGACTTTATGAAAATAAAAGTAATACACGGACCGAATTTGAATATGCTTGGAATAAGAGAAGTAAATATTTATGGACCAATGAAACTAGATGATATAAATAAAAATTTACAAAATGTTGCAAAACAAAACGGATTTGAAATTGAATTTTTTCAGTCAAACCATGAGGGCGATATAGTGGATGCTATTCAGGAGAGTTTGGAAGATGGCACAAACGCCATTTTGATAAATCCCGCAGCTCTTACACATACATCTGTATCCATAAGAGATGCGATAGCTGCAGTAAAACTACCAGTAATTGAAGTTCATATGACAAATGTTGCAGCAAGAGAGGATTTTAGACAAAAATCGATGATAAGTGATATTGTGGCAGGAACAATTACTGGACTTGGACCTCTTAGTTATCATTTAGGATTAGTAGGATTGATGGAAATATTGAATCAGATAAAAAGAGCGCAGGAAATCCAACAAGCACAAGCACAAAATAAAGGAAATTAGTGGATTATATTTTAAACAAAGAAAATGAAATATATTATGAATGCAATTGGAGCAGTGATAATGCCATTTTTCTTTGCTTAAAAGGGGATAAATTTATAATTACAGATGGCAGATACATTCTTGATGCGAAAGAAAATGCCAAAGCTGAGGTTATCGAGGCAAAAGATTTAATTAAAAAAGCAAAAGAGATTATTTTAAAATATAGACCTAAAAAACTCAAAATAGATCCTCTAAGCTGGAATAAAAAAGAGTATAACGAATTATCTAAAGTAGCCGTTTTAAATAATGAGCCTTTTTTTTCATTTAAAAAAAGGGTAATAAAAACACCAAAAGAGATAGAAATAATAAAAAAAGCGGCAAAAAAGGGAGCAAAAGCGTTTGATGAATTTGCAAAAGTTATCGAAACTGGCATAGATGAATATGAACTTAGTTTCAGGTTTAAAGAAAAACTCACTAAAAGAGGGAAAAGGAATATAAGTTTTGAACCGATAATTGCAATTAATGAAAATGCAGCAAAACCTCACGCAACTCTTAGCAATAAAAAATTAAAAAAAGGTGATTTGCTTTTGCTTGATGCTGGGATAAAATATAAAAGATACTGTTCAGATAGAACAAGAACGATTTTTATTGGGGAAAATATTTCAATGAATAAAAATCAAAAATTCCCCAAAAAAATCCAAAAAATTTATGACATTGTTTTAAAAGCTCAGGAAAAAGCCATTAAATCCATTAAGCCAGGTATAAAAGCAAAGGAGCTTGATAAAATAGCAAGAGATATTATCACAAAAGCTGGTTTTAGAAAATATTTTGTTCATTCTTTAGGGCATGGTGTAGGGCTTGATATACACGAATTTCCTTTTATTAATTCAAAAAACGAAACAATACTTAAAGAGGGAATGGTTTTTACAATAGAACCCGGAATTTATATTCCGGGGGAATTTGGAATAAGAATTGAGGATATGGTTGCAATTGATTATAATGGGAAGGTGGAGATTTTATGAGTATAAGCAAAATAAGATCCATTCTTTATAAGTTGGCTAAATATTTAGGAGATATAAATGCTATAAAAAGAGCTATTAAAAAGGGAGATTTTACACCAATTTTCAAAAGAATAATCAGGAGAATTTACGGGTATATTAGTAGCAGGGGAATGCCTAAATAATGGATAATGCAAAATGATAAATGAAAAATTTAAAAGAGGAATTAGAAAATTCGAAGATAAAAAAAGGAAAATATTTTCAACTACTTTTTTTCCTATGAGAAAAAAAAATTCAACAAAAAAACATAAAGCTTTGATTGGTATAGGATGTAATATAGCAAATTGCATTATAAGATTTAAAAAACTTTATCTTTTTTTACAAATTCATCCGAAAATTGATATAGTGCAAACATCCATAATTTATAAAAACCCTCCCTTTGGTTATTTAAACCAGCCTGATTTTTATAATACCATAATGGTGATTTCTACAGATTTATCCCCATTTGAGTTGCTTAATTTTTTACAATATGTAGAAAAAAAATTCGGTAGAATTAGAAGTTTTAAAAATGCACCAAGAACGTTGGATTTAGATATAATTATTTATGATAATTTAAAAATAGATAAAAAAAATTTAAAATTGCCGCATCCTTTTTTCAAAAAAAGAGATTCGGTTTTAATCCCATTCGTTTTAAAGGATTAGTTTGAAACTAAAGACATTTACAGCTGAGAGTTACACCGAGGCACTTAATAAAGTAAAACAAGAACTTGGTGATGAAGTAATTATTGTTTCGAGTAAAGAGATAAAAAGAAAAACTCTAACCTCTCCAGGATTATATGAAATAGTAGTTGCACTGGAGGATGAAAAAAAAATAAAAAAAACTTCCAAAAAAGAGCCTGTGGATGATGTTTTATTAAAACTTTCAAATGCAGCCAAAGAGATAGGCTCTTTTACTCCAAAACAGACAAAAAACGAAACAAATAAAATTAACAATTTAAAACCGATGGGTTTGGATGAAATAAAAGAACTTAAAGCAAAAATAGAACAAATTGCTGATACTCTTAAATATCTTCAGGCAAACGTATGGGATTTTACAAATAAAAATTCTTTAGAAATTCCACCGGAATTCAGTGAAATATACGCTTTGGCAAAAGCAAGTGGAATGAATGTAAAACATTTAAATGAAATAATGCAGCTAACTATTAAATATATGCCTCTTAGAATGAGGAAAAATAGAATTGCCATAAAAAGATATTTTCATACTCTTCTTAAAAAAATGGTTCCTATAAGGCTTGAAAGAGAAATAAATCCTCCTCACAAAAAAATATTGATGTTTGTAGGACCAACTGGAGTTGGAAAAACAACTACCATAGCAAAATTGGCTGCTAGATATGCTTATAAATTAAATTCACGCCATAAGGTTGGAATTATTACCCTTGATACATACAGAATAGGAGCTGTTGAGCAATTAATGACATATGCAAAAATGATGAGACTTCCTATTGAAACCGTTGTTGATCCTAATGATTTTGAAGAAGCTTTAAATACCCTTAGACATAATGATTATATTTTAATAGACACAGTGGGAAGTTCTCAACATGACAAGGAAAAAATAGAAAAATTATCAAGATTTTTAAAAGTGAATACTTTTGCGGAAATTAATATTAATTTGGTTCTCTCAGCAGTTAGCAAATATGAAGATCTTTTGGATATTTATAAAAATTTTTCTCTTTTACCGATAGATACTCTTGTTTTTACAAAACTTGATGAAACAAAAACATATGGAAATATATTTTCATTACTTTTAGATACAAAAAAACCTGTGAGTTATTTTTCCATTGGTCAAGAAGTTCCTGATGATTTGATGCAGGCAAGTGCGGAATATCTGCTCAAAGGTATTCTTGAAAAGGATCTTAGTTGAAAACACAGGCCGATAAATTAAAAGAACTTGTTAATACTACTCCAAAAAAACTTTCAACCAGGGTTATTGCTATTACAAGTGGAAAAGGAGGGGTAGGTAAATCCACTATAAGTGCAAATTTGGGATATGCTCTTCATTCTTTTGGATTTAAAGTAGCACTTTTTGATGCTGATATAGGGCTTGCTAATTTGGATGTGCTACTTAGGGTAAATGCCAAAAAAAATATTTTTAATGTATTAAAAGGAGAGTGCGAATTAAAAGATGTTGCTGTTGAAATTGAAGAAGGATTTGTTTTAATCCCAGGAGAGAGTGGGGAGGATATTATAAAATATGCAAATGAGGCAAATTTAAGCAGTTTTTTTACACAACTTGAATTTTTGGAAGATTTTGATTTTTTTATAATTGATACAAGTGCCGGAATTGATAAAAGAGTTCAGATTTTTTTAGATTCGGCTGATGATGTTTTGGTAATAACCGTTCCAGAACCAGC
>CAZIBT010000032.1:0-8395 GCA_964537435.1 uncultured Nautiliales bacterium
AATTTATTGTTTTCTTTATCAACAAATTCCTGTTGGGTTTCTATATTAAAATCATTTTCAAATAATACTTTTGAAATTTTATAAACAAGTCCTTTTTTATCATCGCAATCAATCAACAGAGTAAATTTCATCTATTGCCTTTTTAAATAAATTATATCATAACTTCTAATTTCTCTAAGGATAGATAATCTTGGGTTTTTGGGGTCAATTTTTTTTGGTTTGTATTTTTTCTCCCAAAGATTATTTTGTTTTATCCATTTTTCACAACATTTAAAATTTAAAATGCTAAAAGTTTTCAGAGGATATTTGAGTGCTAAAGCATAAAGAAATCTATTTGTAACTATTTTGGGGCATTTTTTAGTATTTATTTGCCTCATCAAACTTTTTGGCATATTTAGAGGTGTTATTATCTTATTTAAAGATAAATTTTTATAATATCTTAAATGGTAAAAGAAAAAAGAGGGCAGGGGATTTGTTTTATAAATTTTGGCAAGATGAAAAAATTCTTTTTTACTAAACTTTAAATTAAACAGTTTCTTTGCAATTCCCAAAACAATAAAATAATAAAATCCGAAGTAGAGATATTTTGAATGAAACATCTTTTCAAATTCCATATATATCCGTTCTTTGCTTAAATCGCTCAAATCTATATTTTGACATAATTTTATAGTTTCTTTTGCAATTTTGAATTTAAACCTAGAGGCAAATTGCATTGCTCTAAGAACCCTCAAAGAATCTTCTATAAATGTTTCATTGTCAATATGTCTTATGATTTTATTTTCAATATCTTTAATTCCGCCCCAAAAATCAAGAATTTCTCCAGTATAAATATTTTTCATTAAAGCATTCATTGTAAAATCTCTTCTTTTGCTGGCTTCTTTTTCATTTTGTATTAGTGAAACTTTAAAACCTTTGTGTCCATAACCAATTTTATTTTCAATTCTTGGAAGTGAAATATCAAAATTTTTCCATTTATAAACAAAAAAATTTTTTCCAACTCCTTTTGCTCCGAGCTTTTGCATTAATTTATCGAACTTTTCTGGAGTTATGTCATAAACTTCGATATCGTATTCTCTGGGGTTTATATCTAAAAATTCATCTCTTACACAACCGCCTACTAAATAGACTCTTTTTGAAAAAGGAGCAAAAAAGTTTTTTAGAAAGTTTAAATTATTATTAATTTGCCATTTTACATTTTCCATTTTCAATTGGATGAGAGTTTTTCTTCTATTTTGGCCAAAATATATTCAAGAAAATTTAGTGTTACATCAAGTTTAATATCAAGATTTTGTGTATTTGGAGATTGAAGCCCTTCAAAAAGAATCAATAATCTTTCTTTTAGATGTTTTAAAAATTCCTTTTCATCTTCTTTTTCGTTTTTTATCTCTTCTACAATTTTTTCTTTGTCTATCTCTTCAATTGTTTCTAGTATTGTGTTTTTTAAATCCATTTCATCTCTTTTAACCATTTTTCGAATTCAAATCTGTTTTTTTGATTTATTTTATCAAATTCTTTAAGTTTTAAAATATTAACGCCTTTGAATTTTTTTCTTTTTAAAAGTCTGTTGATATTTTCTATCAATTCTTTATCATCAGGGTTTTTTTCAAGTAATTTTTGATAAATCTCAAGGGCTTCTTCTTTAAAGCCTTGGGATTCCAATATTCTTGCATAAGTTTTAGTTAGCGGCATTTTTTGCTATTAAATCTCCCATTTCTTTTGTATTTACTACTTTTTTTGCTCCAAATGAAGCAATATCTTTTGTTCTATATCCCTCTTTAAGAACTTTTTTAATTGCATTTTTTATT
The DNA here is from genome assembly GCA_964537435.1 of uncultured Nautiliales bacterium. GTDB lineage: Bacteria > Campylobacterota > Campylobacteria > Campylobacterales > Nautiliaceae > JALTBU01. The sequence goes on from CAZIBT010000032.1 coordinate 1,806, forward strand.
TTTTTGGCACCTCTGTTTTCACCCAAATAATCCAACATCATAGCTGCACTCAGTATTGTAGCTATTGGGTTTGCAATATTTTCTCCTGCAATATCAGGCGCACTTCCATGAATTGGTTCGAAAAGTCCTACTTTTCCTCCTATACTAGCACTTGGCAAAAGTCCAATACTTCCTACAATCATACTTGCTTCATCACTTAAAATATCTCCAAATATATTTCCTGTTAAAATAACATCGAATTGTTTAGGGTTTCTTACAAGCTGCATAGCTGCATTATCTACATACATATGTTCTAGTTCCACTTCAGGATAATTTTTTGCCACTTCTTCGACAACTTCTCTCCAAAGCTCACTAACTTCTAATACATTCGCCTTATCTACTGAAGTTACTTTTTTTCTTCTTTTCATAGCTTCTTCAAAACCTATTTTTGCAATTCTTTCAATTTCCTCTCTTGAATACACCATTGTATTATATGCTCTATTTTTGGTTTTTTCTCTAGGTTTTCCGAAATATATTCCACCTGTAAGTTCCCTTACTACTAATAAATCAACACCTTTTATTACTTCTTCTTTTAAGGTTGAAGCTTCTATTAATTCATCAAAAATAACAGCAGGTCTTAAATTTGCAAAAAGTCCTAGTGCTTTTCTTATTTTAAGAAGACCGCTTTCAGGTCTTTTTTCTTTTGGCAAAGAATCCCATTTATATCCTCCTATTGCACCAAAAAGCACCGCATCTGAATTTAAACATCCTTCAATTGTTTCATTTGGACATGGTTCGCCTGTTTTATCGTATGCACTACCACCAAGCAAAAATTCATTATATTCAAGTTTAAAATTTTCGCTTTTTGCCACTGCATTTAAAACTTTGATAGCTTCATTTACAATCTCAGGTCCAATCCCATCACCTTTTAAAACGGCTATTTTATATTGTTTCATTATTTTCCTTTAAAATTTCTTTTGCATAATTTATAAGCCCTCCAGCTCCAATTAGTTCTTGCATAAATGGTGGTATGGGTGCAAATTTATATTCTTTACTAGTATCTATATTATACACAATACCTTTATCTAAGTCTATTTTAATAAGATTACCTTCGTTTATTTCATCACTTTCAAGAAGTTCAAAAATAGGAAGCCCCATATTAAAACTGTTTCTATAAAATATTCTTGCAAATGTTTTGGCTATAACTGCTGAAATCCCTGCAGCTTTAAGCGCAATAGGAGCATGTTCGCGGCTGCTGCCGCTTCCAAAATTATATCCTGCTACTATAATATCCCCGGGCTGAACTTTTTTGGGAAAATCAGGGTCCGCATCTTCCATAACGTGTTTAGCAAGTTCGTGAGGATCGGAAGTATTTAAATATCTTGCCGGAATTATCAAGTCGGTATCAATATTATCGCCGAATTTCCAAACTTTACCCGTAATAATATTCATTATAATCCTTTTTTAAATGAATTTTATCAAAAAATAGGGGAAAAGAAAAAAGTTTGTGGGTGAATGGGTGGATGAGTAAAAAAGTTCCGAGTTCCGAGTTTCAAGTTTCAAGTAATTATGAATTATGAATTTTTAATTTAACATTAAAAACTATACACTTAATTCTACGTGCTGTCCACTCTCCATTTAACATTAAACGTTAAATAATCTCTGACACTAATGCTTATTAATACTTTTATTGTTTTGTATATATATTCTCTAACACTTCTAATACTTTTATAATCTCCAATACCTATAATAACAAATTTACCAATAACTCAAAACTCATAATTTATAATTAATCATATTAAAAATATACACTTATATACTCATCTCTTATAACTAACAAATTTAATTTTCTGGATTTTTTTATTGATGAAGTGGTGCCCAGGGACGGAATCGAACCGCCGACACAGGGATTTTCAGTCCCTTGCTCTACCGACTGAGCTACCTGGGCAAGTGGTGGGCTCGGCAGGACTCGAACCTGCGACCAACCGGTTATGAGCCGGTTGCTCTAACCAACTGAGCTACGAGCCCATTTGTGTGGGATGAAATTATAGCTATTTTTTAATTTAAATTCAAGTAATTTTTAGAAAAAAATAAAAAATTTGTAAAAAAAAGTAATTTTTAGTATAATTTCAATTCAAAATAAAAATGCCTCCTTGCTCCAAGCAAAAGGGGCTAAAAAGCCAAAAGGAGATTTTATGAGTCTAAGACATTATGAGACAATGTTCATCCTTAAGCCAACGCTTAGCGATGAAGAAAAAGAAACTATAGTGGAGAGTATAAAAAACACTATAGTTCAAAACGGTGGAGAAGTGGTCGCTCTTGATAATATTGGTATTAGAGAACTTGCTTATCCAATTAATAAATTTGAAAGAGGGCATTATTATATAATTTATTACAAAGCACCTGCAAAAGCTGTTTTAGAACTTGAAAGACAGATGAGGTATAACGAGGATCTTTTAAGATTTATGAGTGTAAAATATGAAACAAAAAGAGATATAAAACGCTGGGAAGAAATGGCAAAAAATGTTCAATAAAGTAATATTGATAGGCAACCTCACAAGAGATGTAGAGCTAAAATACACTCCAAGTGGCACTGCCATTGCCAAGTTTGGACTGGCAACTAATAGAACATTTAAAGATAATTTAACAGGTGAAAATAAACAAGAAGTAATGTTTATCGATATTACTGTTTTTGGGAGAAGTGCCGAAGTTGCAAATCAATATTTATCTAAAGGTAGAAGAGTATTAATAGAAGGCAGATTGGTTTTGGACCAATGGGTTGATTCAGCTGGAAATAAAAGAAGCAAACATTCTATAGTCGCAGAAAGAGTGCAATTTATGGATTCAAAATCTAGCACTAATAATAACGGTTTTGAATATAATCAGCCAAAACCTCAGGAAAAGCCACAGATGCAACAAACAAACCAAGAAATACCATCAATTGATATTGATGATGAAGATATACCATTTTAAAGGATAGATAATGGCAGCAGATCCAAAGAAAAAATATGGAAAAAAAAGATGTAAATATTGCGAAATGAAAGTTGATTATATCGGATATAAAGATTTGGATTTAATCAAATATTCTTTATCTGAAAGATACAAAATAATGCCAAGAAGATTAACTGGCACTTGTAAAAAACATCAAGATATGGTTCAAAAAGCAATCAAAAGAGCAAGACAGGTTGCTTTAATTCCTTATGTAGTTGATAGACACAGAGTTATAGAAAATCCTTTCGATGCAATTAAGCCACTAAAAGGGTAAACCCTTGTGGCTACAATTTATTTAAATAAAACAAATCTTTTTAAAAACTTAGATAAAATTTCTTCAATAAATCCCAATATTTTAGCAGTTATAAAAGACAATGCCTATGGACACGGAATAATTACCTTTTCAAAACTTCTTAAAGAATACGGTATAAAAAAGGTATGTGTAAGAAATAATGTTGAAGCCGATTTGGTTAAAGGATTTTTTGAAGAGATTTTAATTTTTAATCCTACAGGTGCAAGAGAAGCAAAAAATATTTCTTATGCGATAAATTCCATAAAACAGCTTAAAAAAAACCGCCATCCTTATATTCACCTGAAATTTGATACAGGAATGCATAGAAATGGGATTTTGGAGGATGAGATTAACGAAGCTTTAGATATAGCAATAGAAAAAAATTTTGAAATAAGAGGAGTTTTTAGTCATTTTTGCTGCAGCGAAGAAATAAATAATGATACATTTATTCAATATGAAAAATTTAAAAAAATAAAACATAAAATAGAAAATTTTTGCAAAAAAAAAGCTCTTAAAAAACCTTATTTTCATATTGCAAATTCAACTGCTCTAAATAAATTGCCTGATACGTTTGATTATATTCGTCCTGGGATTGCGATGTATGGAGGAATTGAAGGGTATGAACCTGTAATGAGTTTAGTTGCAAAAGCTGTTAGTGTAAGAGAAATTGAAAATGACGGGGTAGGGTATAACAAAATTTTTTTTAGCAAAAATAAAATAAAATTAACTACTATAGATATTGGTTATTCAGATGGAATTCCTTATTTTAAAAATGGGTGTAAATTAAAAAATACCCAAGCAGTAGGAAAAATATCTATGGATTATATGTCTGTAAAAGGAGAGCATAAAGAAGTAATAATTTTTGATGATATTAAGGAGTTTGTCAAAAATTTCGATACTATAACTTATGAAATTTTAGTAAAAATGTCTCCGAGGATAAAGAGAATAGTTGTTGGGTGAATGGGTTGATGGTGGATGGGAATATAAAAAAAGAGGTGGAAAAGGATATGAGTTTTGAATTATTAATTTAACAAATAACAAATATACCAATACACCAATATACAAATTAACTAAAGGAAATATTTGAAACCTATTAGCGTAACACAGCTTAACAATCAGATTAAATCAATTCTTGAATCTCATTTTCAAATTGTTTTGGTTGAGGGGGAAGTGAGCAAGGTGGTTTATCATACTTCTGGGCATCTTTATTTTACAATTAAAGATGAAAATTCTTCTATCAATTGTGCTATGTGGAAAAGTAATCTCTCAAAAATGAAATTTAAATTAAAAGTAGGAGAAAAAATACTAGTTTATGGGGCTATTAATTTATATGTTCCAAGAGGAGAATATAAGCTTATAGCCCAAAGCATAGAGCCCAGCGGAATAGGAGCTTTGCAACTGGCGTATGAACAACTTAAAGAGGAGCTCTCCAAACTAGGTTATTTTGATGAAAAAAGAAAAAAACCGCTCCCAAGGTTTCCCAAAAAAATAGCAATAGTAACATCTGCTACAGCAGCGGCGTTGCAAGATATGCTAAGAATAGCAAACAAAAGATGGAGGCTTACTAAATTTTATCTTTTTAATGCTTTGGTTCAGGGAGATATGGCGGCTTGGGATATTGCAAAAAAAATTAAAATGGCAGATGAATTTGTATTTGATGATGGAAGTAGATTTGATTTGATAATTGTAGGAAGAGGAGGGGGTAGTAAAGAGGATTTGTGGCCTTTTAACGAAAGGGTGGTGGCTGATGCCATATTTAATGCAAAAACACCGGTAATTTCAGCAGTAGGACATGAAATTGATTATTTAATAAGTGATTTTGTAGCCGATAAAAGAGCGGCAACTCCAAGCAATGCAATGGAAATTGCCCTTCCAGATGGCAATGAAATTTTGATGATGATTGATGAAATGATAAGTTCTTTTAATTTTAAATATGAAAATATTTTATTTAAAAAGAAAAAACAACTTGAACATTTAAAAGAAATATTTGAAGCGCACTCAATAGAAAAAAAACTTGATATTTATTTGCAGAATATTGGAATTATAAAAAATAAATTTTTTAACCAAACAAAAGCTGTTTTGAATATAAAACAAAATCAAATAGAAATATTAAAAAACGAGTTTAATGCATTTTCACCTAAAAACAGATTAAATAAACTTTCAAAAGAGATTGAAATAATTTTTATTCAATTTAGAAGAAATTTTGAAAATGTGTTATACAAAAAAAATCGTGAAATTGGTGCGTTAAAAAATGGATTTGAAATATTAAATCCTAAAAAAAGAGAAAAAGAAGGATTTGCTCAAATAGTAAAAAATGGCAAAAAAACAGCATTGGAAGAATTGAAAAATAATGATATTTTTGATGTTGTAAATACATATCTTAAAGTAAAGTCCAAAGCTCTTAAAATTACAAAAAATGAAAAAATATAATTTTTTTGATTTATTATAGTATTAAGTGCGAAGAGTGGAGTGTTTAGTGTTATTATGAATGTTAAGTTTTGATATTTGTTATTATAGGTATTAGAAAGTTTAGAGTTAAAAATAATAATAGAGACATTAACAAATATTAGGTATCAGAGATTATTTAATATCTAGTGAGAAGTGCAGAGTGCGAAGTGGGTAGTGCGTGGTTTTTAATGTTACATTTTAAATGTCAAATTCAAAATTCATAATTAAAATTTATCCATTGTAATTTAAGACTTTTCGATATTTGCCGATATATTCGAGGAATGATTTTTGCTTAATTTAAAAAAAGGCGGTAAATGAGAGTAACTCAATTTACATTTTATAATAATTTTTTACTTAATCAACAGCAGGATTTGAGTGAACTTAACAAAATACAAACAGAGCTTGCCACAGGTAAAAAAATAGAATATATGAATGATAATCCTGTGATTTATACAAAATATCTTTCTTTGGATGAAGAGATAAACTCTTTTTCTCAGATAAAAAAAAGTGCTCAGTTTGCTAAAACATTTGCAAATGAAACTGATACTACTTTAAATGATATTACAAATACGCTTGATAGTTTTAAAACAAAACTTCTTCAAGCTGCAAATGCTACTCAAAATGATACAAGTAGAGAGGCAATAGTTAGTGAATTAAAAGCTGAACTTAATCATTTAAAAGATTTGGCAAATACTTCTATTGATGGGAAATATATTTTTAGTGGAAGTGCTTTTGATGTTAAGCCAATAAACGATGATTTTAAATATCAGGGAAATGATAAAAAAGTTAAAGCATTTTTAGGCGCCGGGGTTGAGAGGGAATACAATATTGATGGAAAAAGTCTTTTTTTAGGCAGAGATGATGATTATAAAAAACATAT
>CAZIBT010000033.1:0-8246 GCA_964537435.1 uncultured Nautiliales bacterium
GCTGAAATCTTCTTTGAAGTGCCGCATCTTTTTCAAAATATTTTCTATATTCTTTAAGTGTTGTAGCACCAATAGTTCTAAGCTCACCTCTTGCAAGTGCCGGTTTTAGGATATTTGCAGCATCCATACTACCTTCAGATGCACCTGCTCCTACAATTGTATGAATTTCATCAATGAAAAGAATAATATTTGGATTTGATTTTACTTCATCAACAACAGCTTTTAATCTATCTTCAAATTCACCTCTGTATTTAGCTCCTGCAATTAAAGCAGTCATATCAAGGGCGATAATTTTTTTGTTTTGAATACTGGTTGGAACTTCTTTTTTAACAATTCTTTGAGCTAAACCTTCTACAAGTGCTGTTTTACCAACTCCTGGTTCTCCAAGTAAAATTGGATTATTTTTAGTTTTTCTAATCAAAATCTGTGTCATTCTATTAATCTCTTCATCTCTACCAATAACAGGGTCAAGCTCACCTTTTCTTGCTTTCTCAGTCAAATCAATTCCATATTTGTTTAAAGCATCAAGGTTTTCATCTGCACTTTTGCTTTCAATTTTTGCATCTCCTCTTATTGCTTGGAGAGTTTTTTTAAGCTCCATTAAATCTACATATTTGCCTAAAGTATCTTTAAAAGAATTTAAATTGGCAATAAGCCATGTATCAACAGCTACATATTTATCGCCCATTTTTGTTGCAAGTGCTTCTGCTTGTTGCAATGAATTAATAAGTTCTCTTCCAATTCTTATTGATTCTTTTGTAATATTATCGACCTTCGGAAGTCTATCCACTGCAGATTTTATTTCCAATTCAATTGCAGTTTTGTCAATTCCCATTTTATTAAGGGCCTGATTTAAAACAGTATTAGTATTTGTCAAAAGCCCCCACAATACGTGCAAAGGATGGACTTCTGGATTTTTATTATGAAGAGCAAGACTTAGTCCGCTTTCAATGCTTTCCATCATTTGATTTGTTAATTTTTCGAATAGTTTTTCCATATTTCCCTCCTTAAAAGTTTTAGCTAATGTTATTATAGCAAGTTTAGCGAATTTATGTCAAGTTATTTATAAAAAAATTTTTAATTTAAATAAAATTTTGATATTTTTTAGTTTCAAACATTGATAATCCATTTGTTTTACTTAACTTTTTATTTGCTACATTCAATTTTCTATACTTTACTTTTTAGTTGGTATAATTTCAAAAAAATTTTAGGAGATGAAATGGATTATTACGAAATACTTGGAATAAGCAAAAATGCAACAAAAATAGAAATAAAAAAAGCTTATAGACAACTTGCAATGAAATATCATCCTGACAAAAATCCGGGGGATAAAGAAGCAGAAGAAAAATTCAAACTTATAAATGAAGCTTACCAAGTATTGAGCGATGATGAAAAAAGAGCTATTTATGATAGATATGGAAAAGAAGGACTTGAAGGTAGAGGATATCAAACAAATACATCTTTTGAAGATATTTTTGATATGTTTAATGATATTTTCGGGGGAGGTTTTGGATTTGAAACATATGAAGAAGATTTGCCTTATGAAATAGACAAGGCAATACAAATAAATCTCTCTTTTGAAGAAGCTGCATATGGTATTAGCAAAGAAATAGAATATGATTATTTTGCACTATGCCCTAAATGTAAAGGAAGCGGAGCAAAAAGCAAACAAACTTGCCCTGTATGTCATGGAAAAGGACAAGTTTTGATGGGCAATGGATTTATGAGAATAGCCCAGACCTGCCCTAATTGTCAGGGCAAAGGTTATATTATCAAAGAAAAATGTGATGAATGCAAAGGTAGGGGTTATATACTCAAAAAAGAAAAAATCAAAATAGATATTCCTGCCGGCGTTGATTCAGGTATGAGAATGAGAGTAGCCAAAAAAGGAAATGAAGGCAAAAGAGGAAGAGGTGATTTGTATCTTATTTTTGATGTTAAACCTTCAAAAATCTTTAAAAGAAAAGGAAATAATTTAATAGTAGATGTGCCGGTATTTTTTACCAGTGCTATTTTAGGAGATAAAATAAAAATTCCTACACTTGAAGGAGAAAAAGAGATAGAAATTAAACCGTTTATTAAAGATAAAACCCAAATTGTGCTGAAAAATCAGGGACTTCCAGACCCAAATACAGGATATAAAGGTAATTTGTATGCAATAATTAATATTGTTTATCCTAAAAAACTTACAAATGAACAAAAAGAACTGCTTGAAAAACTTCACGAAAGTTTTACAGGTGAAATAAAAGAGCACAAATCAATTCTTGAAGAGGCCATAGAAAAAGTCAAAAGCTGGTTTAAACATTAACGCAAAAGCCAACTAATTAAAATTTCCGCAGGCCAAAAAATATAATTTGCAATAGGCGTAAAAAGTATTATAAGCAATATCAACATTCCATAAGGTTCTATTTTATTATAAAACCTAACTAGTCCCTCCCATTTAAGCTGTAATGATAAAAATTTAAGAGCATTCGCTCCATCAAGCGGAGGTATCGGCACTAAATTAAATATTGCCAAAATAATATTTACTACTACAGAATAATATAGCAATAAAAACATAAATGCACTAAAAATATTATGAGGCGGATAAAAAAACCCTATTAAACTTGAAGCTATAAAAGCAATAATAAAATTATAAGTAATACCTGCTAAACTAACAGCAATTCCGCCAAGATAACCTCCGTTTTGAATAACGGTAAAAATATTAACCGGCACGGGCTTTGCCCATCCAAAAATTATAGGATCGCTTACTCCGGCTAATTTTTGAGATAAATACAAAAGTATAGGAAATATTATACTTCCAAAAGGATCGATATGCCTAAGAGGATTTATTGATAAACGTCCTTCTCTTGAAGCAGTCATATCTCCATAATATTTAGCAGTTACTCCATGCATTATTTCATGCCCTATAATTGCAATTAAAAACGCCAAAATCATAGCTGTATATTTAATTATTAATTCCACTTTTTGACTCCGTTTATTTGTATATTGATATATTTGTTATTAGAGTGAAAAGTATTTAGTGCTAAATTTATAAAACTTAACACTCCTCTTTCCTTTTTTCTTCTGCCTACTCCTTACTTTTTACTTCCTATTTTTATTATAACATCCATCGGTAAGATAAGGTTTTTTGCCTTCTCTTAATTCTTTTTCAATTTCCTTAATGCTTTTTCCAACTCTATTCCATCTGATTGTCCAATTTTTATCCCAACTCATATAAATAAACCAAGGTTTCCCTACAATAAATTTGTATTTAACAGGTCCCCAAAATCTTGAATCATCGCTATGGTCTCTATTATCTCCCATCATAAAATATTCGTCTTTTGGAACAATAATAGGTCCGTAATTTACAACTTGCGGAGGAAAATTTACATTCTTATCATGATGAATTCCCGGATATTTTTTCATATACGGATCAACCGCCCATATTTCTCCGTTTAAAATTTCTGTTTTAGCATCCATTTTTTTTGCAAATTCAATAGTTTTTTGAGTATTGTTTTCAATTCTCAAAAGCAGATGTTTATTTCTTACCATCAATTCATCTCCGCCAACAGCTACACATCTTTTTACAAAATGCATAGAAGGTTTAAGCGGCCAGCGAAATATTACAATATCGCCTCGTTTAGGTCTAGGTCCATCAATTAAGTGCCCATCTCCCCTAAAATCTGGTAAAATTGGAATTTCTAGCCAAGGAATATGAGGGATAGGCACTCCATATGCAAATTTTTCAGCAAACAGGGCATCACCCGGGAGTAAAGTTCTTTTCATACTTCCACTAGGAATCACAAAAGCCTGAGCCAAAAAGAAAATAACCAAAAGAACAATTACAATCGTCCCTGTCCATGTATTTGACCAATGATAAAATTTTTTTAATTTTTCTTTCATTTTTCCTCTTTTAAAAATTTTTTAGCAGCTTTTATGGTGTTTTTAAGAAGCATTGCAATTGTCATTGGCCCAACACCGCCCGGGACAGGAGTAATAAACGAAGCTTTTTTGCTGACATTTTCAAAATCAACATCACCTACAAGTTTTCCGTTTGGAAGTTTATTAATTCCGATATCAATTATTATTGCACCTTCTTTTACCATATCTGCAGTAATTAAATTTACTTTTCCGACTCCCACAATAACAATATCGGCTTTTTTTGTATGCTTTTTCAAATCTTTCGTTGCAATATGACATATATCGACAGTTGCCATTTTATTAACCAAAAGCGCCCACATAGGTTTGCCTACTATATTACTAGCGCCCACTATACACACATCTTTTCCGTATACATCAATATTATATTCATCCAATAATTCCATTACCCCAAGAGGCGTGCAAGGAGCAAATGTATCAAGGCCTTCAACCAATCTTCCCATATTATAAGGATGAAACCCATCAACATCTTTTGCAGGTGATACTCTTTCCAAAATTTTTGTGGTATCAATATGTTTTGGAAGAGGTAATTGAATCAAAAGTCCATGAATATTAGGATTTTCATTTATCATATCTATTGTAGATAGAAGTTCTTTTTCACTGATATTTTCAGGAAATTCATGAACCACCGAATAAATTCCAGTCTGTTTGCAGGCATTATTTTTCATTTTTACATATGTTTGACTTGCAGGATTATTGCCTACTAAAATAACGGCAAGGCCTGGAATTAAACCCTTTGATTTTAATAATTCAACTTCTTCTTTAACATTTGATTTTATTTTTTCTGAAAGTTTTTTCCCATCCAAAATTGTCATTATTTTTCCTTTATGATAAAATATTGTAGAATTTTAACATAAAAGGGTTTTATTGAGATTAATACTTATTTTTCTGCCGCTGTTTTTATTTGCCAAAACTGAATGGTTCATTACAAAACTTGAGTATGGAAAAATGCTTTATAACAATCCTAGAGGTATAAGCTGCGCCAAATGCCATGGTGAAAACGCACAAGGAAAAATAATAGCAAAATATTATATTATAAAAAACAAACACAAAATTTTAAAAATTTTAAAAGCACCAGATATTACTAATATTTCGTTTGAAAATTTTCAAAAAAAGCTTTTTCATAAAAAATTATCAATTATGCCTAAATACGATTACTTAACCAACAAAGAAATAAGTGCAATTTATCTTTATATTCAATCAATCTCAAGGAATAAAAAATGATTTTTGAAAATACAAAAGAATTAGAAGAAATAATAAAAAACAACGATATTAAAAAAGCTTTGAAATTTATAAAAAAACCAACAAAAAAAAAGTTATCCATTACAAAAAAAAGAAGCGCTTTAATGGTAAGTGGACACAATATAAAACATTTAAACAAAATTGATGAAATTAAAGCAGATATAATAATTCTAAACCTTGAAGATGGGGTTCCAAGAGAAAAAAAAGAGATAGCCAAATATATGATTGCGATATTTTTAACCAATTATCAAAATCCTGACAAAGAATTGGTAATAAGAATAAACCCTTTGAATAATGGTGGAAAAGAAGAAATAAAATTTTTTGAAAAATTCAATATAAATGCTTTTAGAATTCCGAAAGTAAATTCAATTGAAGATGTTGATAATGTCTTTTTTTTAACAGATAAGGACTTGCACATCTCTGTTGAAACCAAAGAAATCTTTATAAACCTTAAAGATTTTACACATCCGAAAATCAAAGCTTTTTATCTTGGAATTTATGATTTGCTTAATGAATTAAATATATCCCATTTTGTAATAAAACCTCAAAATCCTTTTATTCATAAAATTTTAAGTGATTTCTCCATATATTCAAATTATAATAACATACATCCTATAGGTTTTGTTTATCAGCAATACAAAGATATTGAAGGATTTAAAAACTGGTGTCTTCTTCAAAAAAATATGGGAATAAAAGGAGTAGGATGCATAACACCAGCCCAAGTTAAAATCGCCAATAAAATTTTTGATGAAGATTTGGAATTTGCAAAAATAATTGTTGAAAGATTCGAAAAAGAAGGCCCTTTTACAATAGATGGATTATATGTAGATGAGCCTATTTATAAAAATTATTTACTATTATTAAATTAATTTATTCCCAACCTCTTTTATAAAGTCCCATTATAGAATCGGTATCGATTGAATATTTTTTTATATATTCAGTTACTATTTGTGGATTTGTTTCTCTTGATAAATTAATTTCAGAAATACTAAGAGCATAAACGCTCAAAATATATCTATGAGCATTCCCCGGAGGCGGACATGGACCACCATAACCAATCTCGCCATAATCATTTACCATTTGTAATCCCAAATAAAAATATTTACTTACAGGATTTCCTGCATTTCTCGGTAAAAATGTAACATTTAAAGGAATATTCACAACAAGCCAATGCCACCATCCGTGATCTGTTGGAGCGTCAGGATCAAAAAAAGTAATTGCGAATGATTTTGTTTCAGCTGGAATATCACTCCATTTCACTTCTGGAGAAATATTCTCTCCTCCACATAAAGGATATACCTGTGGTAAATGAATTTTTTCTTTAATATCGGGTGTATAAATTTTCATAATAACCCCCTTTATTTTTTATATTATAACACAAAATATTTTTCTATCAAATCTTGGGATATTTTTTTTGGTCTGTGTGTTTTTATATCCACAAAAACCCACTCTGTTTCCCCATAAGCTAAAAGAATATCATTTTTATAAATTTCATATTTTCTTTTTGATGTTATTTTTCCAACCTCATCTATCCATGTTTTAATTATAAGCTCATCGCCTAAAAATGCTGGATGTTTATATTCTATATGATGTGATTTTACAAACCATGTTGAACCTATTTTTTTGTAAGTTTCGGGTGTAAATCCTAGACTTTCAGAATGTTTGATTGCCGCATCAATCATCCATTCAAGATATTTTAAATTATTTACATGTCCATTAAAATCTATATCCTCTTTTGAAACAATTACTTTTTTTTCATAAATCTGAGGTTTCATTAAAATCCTTTTTTAACAACTTAATTTAATTATACTACAATTTGATAAAATTACACAAAAAAAGGACATTAATGTTAAAACCTCTGATAATAGAAATAGGAACAGAAGAACTTCCCGCAATTCCATTATTAAAAGAACTACCTAACATTGAAAAAAAATGGCTTTCCATATTGGAAGAATATAATTTAAAAACAGATTTTGATTTTTTTTACACCCCAAGAAGACTGACGCTATGGCACAGAGAATTTCCCACAAAACAACAGGATAAAATAGAAGAAATTTGGGGAGCGCCAAAAGCAATTGCACAAAAAAATCCCAAAGCAGTTGAAAGTTTTGCGAAAAAAGCAGGAATTTCTATAAATGAAATTGAATACAAAACAAAAAATAATCAGGAATTTTTGTTTTACAAAAAAGAAATAAAAGGTAAAAATGCAAAGGAACTTTTACCTGAAATGATTGAAAAATGGTTAAAATCATTAAATTTTGGTAAAACAATGAAATGGGGAAGGTGCAACGAAGAATTCATAAGACCTGTAAGATGGATTTTATGTATGCTTGAAAATGAAGCAATAACTTTTAATTCTTTTTGTGTTACTTCAAGCAATTTTACAATGCCGCATAGAATTATCAAAAATCCAATTTTTTTAGATTTCGTAGGTGATTATTTTTGTAAATTGGATAAAAACGGCGTTATTTTATATCAGGATGAAAGAAAGAAAAAAATTTTAAATGAAATCAAAAAAATAGAAAATGAAAATAATATAAAAGTTCAAATTGATAAAGATTTATTAAATGAAATTGTAGCTATAACAGAATATCCAACTGCTTTACTTGGAAGCTTTGATGAGGAATTTTTAATATTGCCACCTGAAGTGATTATTACTTCAATGAAAGAGCATCAACGATACTTTCCAGTATTTAAAGACAATAAACTCACAAATAAATTTATTGTTGTAAGCAATGCTTTATGCAATGATTTTTCAAAAATAATAGAAGGAAATGAGAGAGTATTAAGAGCTAGATTAAACGACGCACTTTTCTTTTACGAAAACGACTTGAAAAAAGGCCTTGATATTGAAGGATTAAAAAATATTGTCTATATGGATAAACTTGGCTCTCTTTATGATAAGGTAAAAAGAGAAGAAAAAATAATTGAATATCTTGCAAAAAATTATGAAGGAGATTTGGAAAAAGCTAAAAAAGCTGTAAATCTTGCAAAAGCAGATCTATTAAGTGAAATGGTTTATGAATTTACCGAACTTCAAGGAATAATGGGATATTATTATACTTTAAAAAAAGGAGTAGATA